>NZ_JBEOPQ010000020.1:0-76442 GCF_040310285.1 Pseudomonas sp. HY2-MNA-CIBAN-0224
AGCTTGCCTCGCGATCTTTTGATCTTTTAAAAGATCGCGAGGCAAGCTCGCTCCTACAGGCATATAAATAAATGGAATATTTAAATCGTTTTATATTCTTTTTTAAAAGCTTATTTTCCTGCAAGACTCTCGTCATAAATCTTCTAACTCATGATGAGAACGAAATGAAAAAACTCACTGCACTCACCGCGCTGACATTGGCTGTTTTGTCGGGCCTGGCGCACGCTGATCGTCTGGATGACATCAAAAAGTCCGGCGTACTGCGCGTGGCTTCGTTTGACAGCAACCCGCCATTCGGTTTCGTGGACGCTAAAAGCAAGCAAATCGAAGGTCTGGACGTGGACTACGCCAAGGCCATCGCCGACAAACTGGGCGTGAAACTGCAACTGCAACCGACCAACCCGGCCAACCGCGTACCGCTGTTGCTCTCCAACAAGGTCGACCTGGTACTGGCCAACTTCACCATCACCCCTGAACGCGCCGAGCAGGTGAACTTCAGCATTCCGTACTTCGCCTCGGGCCAGCAATTTATCGTCAAAAAAGGCACCCTTAAATCCGAGGAAGACCTGAACAAATGGCGCGTCGGCGTCGACAAAGGCGCGGTCAACGAAGGCGTGCTGCGCGAGAAATTCCCGGGCGCTAAAGTCATTGCCTACGACGATACCCCGTTCGCCTTCACCGCTCTGCGCAATGGCAACGTGCAGGCGATTACCCAGGACGGCCCAAAACTGATCGGCTTGCTGGCCAATGTGCCGGACAAAGACAAGTACGAAGTGCCGCCGTTCACCATTTCCAATGACCTGATCGGCGTGGGCATCCCTAAAGGCGAAACGCGTCTGACCGACGTGGTCAACGAAACCCTGACTGAGCTTGAAGCTGACGGCAAGGCAAAGGGTATTTATGACGCCTGGTTCGGCCCGAACACCAAAACCCCGCTGACCCGCCTGTACAAAATCGGCGACAAGAGCTAAGTCGCGCTAGCAACACTGAATAACCCGTCACGGACAACCGGACGGGTTTGTTTGTTTCTGGATGGACGTTGTTTATGTTCGGTGAACTGCTTGCCCCGCAATACCTGCACTGGCTGTTCGATGGTTTTGTTCTCACCCTGATCCTTTCGCTGTTGACCTGCCTGGTAGCCACCGGGCTGGGGTTTGTGCTGTGCCTGGCGAGGATCTCGCCCTCGCGCCTCTGGTCATGGTCCGCACGGGCATATCTGGCGCTATTTCGTAATACGCCGCTGCTGGTGCAGCTGTTTTTCTGGTACTTCGGGGTTACGGCTATGCTGCCCGAAGGCTTGGTGGTGTGGCTTAACCAGCCGCGCAGTCTGGACCTGGGTCTGTTCGAGCTTGAATGGCCGTCCTTTGAGTTTCTTGCCGGTTTCTGGGGCCTGATGCTCTACACCGCGGCGTTTATTTGCGAGGAGTTCCGCGCAGGCGTCAGTTCGGTGCGCCTTGAGCAACGTGCCGCCGGGTTGGCGCTGGGCTTCAAACCGGCGCAAGTGTGGCGCTACATCGTCTTCCCGCAAGCTCTGCGCACCGCACTGGGGCCCCTGCTGGGGCAATACATGAATGCCCTGAAAAACTCGTCGCTGACCATGGCCATCGGCTTGGCGGAACTGTCTTATGCATCGCGTCAGGTCGAAACCGAAACCTTCAAGACCTTCCAGGCCTTCGGTTTCGCCACACTGCTGTATGTATTGAGCATCGCCCTGCTTGAAGTCATCGGTCAGTTGATTGCGCGCAGCAAGTGGTATCGGCAGGGAGTGCTCTAAGCCATGGACTTTTCGGTGATTAGCGACAACCTGTCGTACTTCTTGATCGGCGCCTACCCCAACGGCCCGCTGGGCGGAGCTGCATTAACCCTGGTGTTGAGCCTGTTTTCCGGGGTGATTTCGGCCATTTTGGGTCTGGTATTGGGCATTGCCCTGGTGATGATTCGCTCTAAAGTACGTTGGGTATTGCTCGGCGTGCTGGGATTTTTGCGGGCCATTCCAGTGCTGATGCTGATTTTCTGGAGCTACTTTCTGTTGCCGATTGTGTTCAATGTCGATGTACCGGCATTGGCCACTGTGGTCTGCGCCCTGTCGTTGATTGGCGGCGCCTACCTTGCGCATTCGGTGTACGCGGGCATCAGCAGTTTACCGGCGGGGCAATGGGCTGCGGGCAAAGCGTTGGGGCTGGGCACATGGCAAGTGTTGCGTTTGATCATCCTGCCGCAAGCATTGCCGATGATGCTGCCTTCATTCCTCAACCAATGGATTTCACTGATCAAGGACACGTCGCTGGCGTACGTGATTGGCGTGGGGGAGCTGTCGTTTGTGGCGACCCAAGTCAGCAACCGGGTGATGGTGCATCCAACCGAGATCTACCTGTTTGTCGCGCTGGTGTACTTCATGTTTTGCAGCAGCCTGGACCTGATTGCCAACCGACTGATCAAGCCCAAGGTCCAGCCACGATAACTGCTGTTACAAACATGGCATAACTATGTACCGCAGGCACACGGCCAATAAGCTTTCCAATAGGTCATCGAAAGGTTTTAGCCGGCCGAATTTCTCACAGCATGAAGCTGGATAGGCCGGCTGTAATAAAAGGAGTTTTACCTTGAACTTGACCGACAACAATGACGCTCCAACGGTAGGTGGTAAAGCAGGCGCTGGCGCCTACAACGCTCAGGTGCGCGACTTTCTCAATGAACGACTCAAGCAGCACGGGACCGACTGCGAGCAACTCTACATCACCACGGTTCACAGTGTGATCGAACCCAAAGTGACGTTCAGTCAAGACCTACTGTCGCTGGGCAATGACACCCTGGAGTGGGAGACCGTGCAAAGTCATACCCATGGCCTGGTCGGAATTTTCAGCAAGTGCGGGACGTTCGAAGAAGAACACAGCTTCAGCAAACTGAGCTTCTATGATGTTGAAGCACTCATGCACGAACTGCTGGCAGAAGCCCGGAACAAATGGTTTATCTGATCTAGACGCGTAGCGCTGCACAATCCCCTGTAGGAGCGAGCTTGTCTCGCGATCTTTTGATCTTTAAAAGATCGCGAGGCAAGCTCGCTCCTACAGCGTGATCTAAGCGCACCACTCAGGTGCAAATGGATGAGTGCGATAAAACTCACTCATTTTCAGCCGATCACGGTTAAACCAGTCGTTGATCCAGTATTGATATTGCTGCTGGATGCTTAGCACGTGCCAAGGGGTGCTCAGGGACTCAACCACAGCATGCGCAGCCATCATGCCCGTCATCAGTGCCTTGACTACGCCGTGCCCGGAGGAAGGGTCCAGCACGAAAGCGGAATCACCCGCGATAAAAAAACCGTCGCCACAGGCCTGCTGGCAGAGACGCCACGTGACATCAGCACCGCGAACGGGGCCACTGGTAAGCAACGGTTTGAAAACCGCTGGCGGAACAGCCTGATGGGTGCCCGTGTGGGTAAAACACAGGCGCGTCCAGTGGTAGAAATCGCTGCGAATCTTGGCCATCCAGTACCAGCCAAACGGATCAGCTTCAATCCCGCACACCTCAGCGCCTTCAGGCAAGTCGCCCGTTGCGTAGCCATAGTGAGCGAGCAACCGGGGGGAATAGGTGCGCCAGGGCAAGCCCAATTGGCGCGACAACCAGCCATTGCCACCGCTGGCATCTACTACCAATGCCGCCAACTTGTCACCTTGTGCCGTGCTGACGCCGCAAACCTGCTGCCGCTCACGAAGCACGCCCAGCACTCGACACGGCTGCAGCACCTCAACGCCCAAACCGGCGGCACGGGCCAGGAGCAGGCTGTCGAGCGTCTCGCGCGGGATTTGATACCCCAACGCCGGCCCGCTGGCGCTCTCACCAAACGCGCTGAACAAACGCTCGCCCGCCCATTTCACGGCATGCCCCGGGTGACGCACAAAGCCACCCTGGTTGATTGCTTGCGCGATACCAAGTTGGTTCAGCACGGCTTCAACCCCGGGCGGCAATGTTTCTCCTGGACGAGCGCGAGGGAAAGCCGCTTGTTCCAGCAACGTCACCCGCAACCCGCGCTGCGCACATAAAATGGCGGCAGCCGTACCGGCCGGGCCGGCACCAACGATGACCACATCCCTATCAGCCACGCGGTGTTATCTGCCACGGTTGGTCGTTGCGCTTTATCAGTAGGGACTCATCACCGATAAAAAGCTCAACCAGTTCGAGTACCTCTATGTGCCGCTTGGTGTAATCGGAGGGGGTCGAGATGGCGTCATACCGATAAATCCGAAAGAAAAAAATCTGCTCCTGCAGCACGGACCAGGCTTTTAAATCGGCTCTTGGCAGCGCCCAGTCAACGCCATCGACCGGCGTGAAGGACAACACTGACCACAGGCCCTGTTCTGCACGGGTATTGGCATCTACTGCGGCATAGGCTGACTGCATGGCCAGAATCCGCTGCTGATACTCAGCCTGGGAGGTCTGCCCTGTCAGGTGCAACGACAATTGCCCGTCCAGTGCATTGCGGGTGTAATCGCTGTACGCATACGCCGTGCATTCGACCACTTGACGCCCATCCACGGTGATCAGGCGCGGCCCCGTCAGCCCATCCCAGGACGTTTGCTCCAGCAACCCTATTTCGGCATCCGTCAGAGGAATAATCGTCGGTTTGGACACATAGGGCTCAAAGGTCCTTGCGCTGTCCGGGGTTACTGCAGGCCAGTAGCCCCCGGCTGCCGAGCAGATCCGCACATCCTCTGTGAACGGGCTGCCGAGCAAATAAGCACACACGTATTCAGGCACAAATTGGCCGTCACCGGCAATCTCCCAACCGGGGCTGAAGGTGCCCGCCGCCGTGTCGGCCAGACAGGACTGGCGCTTTGCACTCGCCGAATCGCCAATGGTTTGCCCCTCCTGCGAGGGTGAGCCCGCGGTCAACACAGCGGTGATGCTTTTGTCTTCGAGGACAAAATGCCCGCCCGCGAGGTCAGGATTGCCCGCAACTCTGCGCTCAGAAAGCGCCGCTAATGTGGAGTACCAGATCCGCTCGGGAAAGCCTTGCTGTTGTGCCCACTCGCTCAATTGAGCTTGCCCGCAGGCCGGGTAGAAATCGGGCGCGGCCAGAATTGAATACGCCGCCACGTTTAGCCCGATAGCGGTACTCAAGGCCGGACAATCGGCCTTGATCCAGCCCTCGGCGGTGAAGTCGATAAAGTGCAGCGCGCGATAGTTGCCATCCAGGACAATCGCCTCGACGTTCGGCTCGTTGTTTAAATCGCGAACCGAACCGTCGTCCAGCAGTTGAAAGCGTTTATTGATGATGTAATTAAACTTGGCGTCGGGCGGAACGTGGAAAGAAACCAGCATACCCTTGTATTCAGCGGGCTCAACCAGCCTGTGTTTCGCAAGCGGTACACACAAGCCCGGCCCGAACAGCTGACTGTCCGCCCACTCTGCAAGCGCTTGAGTCTGCACAAATGGTGGCTTAGAAATATCGGGTTCGAACCAGTCCGCCTCCTGGCCTTTACGCAGTTGAAACTGGCGCAGCTTTTCATTGACGTGAAAAGCCTGCAGGTCCACTTGCAGGTCAAAACCGTCAATGCATTGCGTGCCGTTGAACACTTTGTGCAAGGGCCGCCAAAAATCCAGTTGGTCATCCCCCTCGACCCATCCCGGCCCCGTCTGCCCTTTTTCCCGTACGGCCACATAGACGCCAAAGCGCGCAGGGATAACCCGCATGGCCTGTGGCTGCGCCTCGACAAAAGGTGTGAAACCGCGCAGTTGAGGGTCGTAAAGGGCGGGCGCAGTGCCGACTCGGGCAATGCCTGTGCGACAAAAGCACAGGTCTGCATGCCGGTGGTGAGGGGTATCGGCACGGGCACGATACTCGGTGGCAAACACCACCAGCCCCAAGGTCGCGTTGGCGCCTGCCTGGTCCTGTAGCGATTTAAGGGTAGGCAGGGCAACGCCATAGACGTAGTTGAGCAGTGTCTCGAGTTCTGCCGCAGTGGCAAAGTCGGTAAGTGCATCACCATTGGCAGCCTGCAGCACATTGGGCGAGGCCAAGGCGTGGAAGAGCAAACTGCGTGCAGGGTTGCCGGCTTCGATGGCACGTGCGCCCTGCAACGAAAAGTCTTCAAAGCCTTTGACCGCCCGATCAACCGCCAGCTCCTTGCTCAACTCTTCAGCCAGCGGGCGGGCCTGAATATCCAGACCGTGCAGCAACAACAGATCATGCCAGCCCAAAGGCGCCAAGCGCTCGCACAGGCCTTGAACTTCATCAATCAGGGACATACTGGAGCACTCCGCGAAATGACCGAAAACTGAGTCTGTTTGACTCAAGAGATTCGGTCATTTGCGCGGGGCTGCCTACCTGTCAAAAATACCTAAACAGACCAACGGTAAAGGCTCAACATTTCGATTACCGCCCACAGTGGGACGAACCCTAGCGGCAGCCACACGGCCAGCCGTGCGCGGTACGGCAACAACATCAGCAACGCAAAGCCACTGAGCGAGATCAGGCCAAACCAACCAATGGAACCCATTGCCCAGCCCCAGGCCATGCCGCAAAAATAGAAGCTCAACGCCAGACTCAACCACCCTGCCCCGCGTAAAGTGCGACGCAGTACGGCTGACGGCGGTTTGTTCCAGACTTGCTTGTAATGGCGCTCAAGCCCTTGGCACAGGGCAAGCATGCCGATATAGGCAAAGGCCCAGGCTGCAAAGTAATGTGCCAGCATCTCAGTTCACCTCCGCCAGCACCGCGGTCTTTTTACGCGGCACCCGCTCGACTTGCGGCTGCGAGACTTTCCAGCACGCCCACAACAATACGCCCCCCAAAGCCATGGCGGTGAGTTCAACGCCCATGCGGCTGTGCAATGCCCACGAATAATCAACCGTCAGCAGGCTCACCAGCGGCAAGCTCAGGCACATTACCCCTGCAAACCCAAGCTGCTCACGCCAGGCGTGCATGCGCGGGCGCAGCAAGGCATGCACCAGGGTCAAGGCCCACACGCCAAAGAACACCGTCAACTCGGCATCCGGGCGCTCGGCCATGCCCACCGGCAGTAGGTGATTGCCCCACAGGTAAGCGATGCAGGCCAGGCTCAAGCCCGCCATCACCGTAACGTTAACGGCCTCGATCATCCGGTAAAGCACTTGGGCCACCCGGCCTTCGCTGGCGTATTTACGGCGCCGTTTTACGGTGAACAGCACCAGCCCGGTGGCGATCATGGCGCTGCTGATCAACCCGCAAATGAAGTACACCCAGCGCATCGGGTAACCGCCAAACTGCGCAAAGTGCATACCGGAAATCACCCGGTGCGTGAGCACCGAAGCGCGCATCTCGGTCGGCCCGGACAGTTGCTCGCCCGTGACCCCGTCAAACCGCATGCCGCCGCCTTTGATCAGGGCAATGCGGTTGCCCAGAATTGGCCGGATCTGGATTTCGGCGTTGCTCATGCCAGGGTTGGTAATGCTCACCCCGCTTAACGGCCCCATAACGTCGCGGGCTTTGGTCAGCAACGGCCCGATCGCCACCAGCGGTGCCGGTTCAGCCCGCGCCGGGCGTTTGGCCTCGACCACCGCAGGCGCAGGGTCCTGGGCCTTGAAAAACGCGTCGCGACTGCCATCAAACAGCGCGTCCATGGCCGCGGGCATGTAGATCACCAGGAAAATAGCCAGCCCGCTGTAGGTAATCATCAGGTGAAACGGCAGCAACAGCACGGCGCTGGCGTTGTGCGCGTCGAGCCACGAACGCTGGCCTTTGGCGGGGCGAAAGGTGAAGAACTCCTTGAAGAATTTTTTGTGGATCACGATGCCGCTGATCAACGCCGCCAGCATGCCCATGGCCAGCGCACCGACCACATAAATCCCGAGCATGCCGGGCATGAACAGGGTGAAGTGGAACAGGAAAAAGAAGCGCCCGCCCGCCGACTCGCGTACCGGCAAGACTTCACCAGTGTTGGGGTCCAGGGTCACCGATACGCCGTCGCGACGCCCGCCGGTCGAGGCGCGCAACTCGGGCGAGCGATCATAGGGCAGGCTTACGCCCCATTGTTTGGCGTTGGGCTCATGCTCGCGCAAGTAGCTCAACCCGCGCTCCACGGCCTGTTCGTCCGTCAAGTGGTGGGCGGGCAGCTCCGGGTGCATCCAGTTGTCGATCTCTTGATCGAACACCGCCAGGCTGCCGGTCAGAAAAATCGCAAACAACAACCAGCCTACGATCAGTCCACCCCAGGTGTGCAACCAGGCCAGAGATTGGGTGATGGTCTGTTTCATCCGAGTCGCTCCAGCAGTTGCGGCCAAAAACCGATCGCGGCCAATGGCAGCGCCAGCACGGCACCCATCCAGGCCGACCACTGATGACGCGCCATAAAGGCCCACAAAATGGCACAGGTGTAGATGGCGAACGACAACAGGCTGGCGACCAGCATTGAGTCCACGTTGTCCATTGGCAACAGCCGCGCCAGCGCCGCCGTAAAGGCATAGGTAAACACATAGCCGCCCACCATGGCGGCCAGTGCGCGAGACAGAATCGGCAGCCATGCCGACGATGCAAGTTTCATCTGTTCAATCCTTCATCAGCCCCAGCCACGGTTTTGCCAGAGCCCAATGTGACAACGGCGCGACACCTGCAAAGGATGTCGCGCCTGTTATTGCCTGCACCCAAACAGCGGTCAGGCCAATGCTGTGATCAGAACGAGGTGGTCACCGACGCAAAGTAGGCACGGCCCGCTTCGTTGTAGGTCTGGGCGCCCGCCTCGTCAGCGTTGCCCTTGCGGTACAGCTGCTTGTCGAGCAGGTTGTTGATGCCCACCCGCACGCTCAGATTTTTGTTGAACTCATAGCCGCTGCTCAGCCCCACCAAGCCATACGGGTCAACCGACTGCTGCACCGATTTGTCCAGTGACTCGTTGGCGCGCATGTTGTATTTGGGCGCCTTCTGCTCGCCGTAGTACGTGCCGCTGACCTGGAACGAAAGCTGTTCTGTGGCATACCAGTCCAGGGTGGTGTTGAGCGTGTACTTGGGAATGATACTCAATGGCTCGCCGGTTTTCTTGTCTTTGCTGTCGATCATGTAGGTCAGGTTGGTGTTCCAGTCCAGGTCCTTGCGCAGGTTGACGAACAGGTTGCCCTCAACCCCTTGCACGATGGCCTTGCCGCTGTTTTCCCACTGCAATACACGACGGCCGTTGGGCAGGCGGAACGCGGATTCGTTGCTGGCATTGATTTTGTTCTGGTAGTCGTTACGGAAGTACGTCGCGCTGGTGCGCCAGTTGCCTTTGTCAAACGCCAGACCGATCTCTTTGTTGATGCTGATTTCCGGTTTGAGGTCCGGGTTACCCACCAGGTAGCATCCTCCCAGATTGACTTCTACCGAGCTGCAACCGTTACCACGGCTGTACAACAGATAGTTGGGGTTGGACTGGTACAAGTTCGGGGTTTTGTAGGCCCGGGCAATACCGCCTTTGAGGCTCAGTTCATCAGTGATCTGGTGCGAAGCGTTGAGGCTCGGGCTCCAGTTGCCGCCAAACTTGTCGTGGTGGTCGTAGCGCAGGCCCGGCGTCACGATGGTTTTGGACCCGGCTTCGAGGTTGTCCTCAACGTAGAACGCGTAGCTGTTGGCGGTGGACTTGGTCTGTGTGCGGTCAGTGCCCGGAATACCCGCAGTACCGTCAGCGCCCGGGTCCCAGCTTTGCGGACGCAACGAGCCCGGATCATTCAGCGACTCGTACAGGTATTCGCCGCCCAAGGTCAGTACCTGATGGGTGTAGAAGTCCAGCGGCAAGTTGGCTTCAGCCTTGGCCCGGGTGTTGCGCAGGCGCGACTGGAAGCTGCCGGCCGACTCAGACGGTGCACCTTCACCGTAGCCCGCCAAGCCTTCGTTCAAACGCGAGTTGCGGGTCAGGTCATGGCTGAGCATGGCCATGGTGGTGCCCCAGTCAAACGAGCCATTGTGGGTGGCCGAAAACATGCTGCGTTGCAGCACCGAGGTTTCTTTGCCGTACAGGCTGTTAACGAAATCACCCCCGCTGTTGAGCATGGTGTCGCCCGCGTAGATATTGCCCTGGCGGCTGTAGCTGGCTTCAAGGTCCAGGGACTGTTCCGGGGTGAACTGCCAGCTCAACAAGCCGTTGACGTCTTTATTGCGCACGCCTTCTCGGCCTGCTACCACGCTGTCTGCGTAGGCCTGCTCGCTGGTATTGATGCGCGCGTCATCCGCGTCGGTTTTGCTCAAGCCGCCATACACGCGAAACACCAGGTCGTCGGTGATCGGGCCGCTGAGGTTGAAGTTGGTGCGCTTGCTGATGCCTTCTGCGCTGTCATCCGGTGACAGGTAGTAGGCCGTCAAAGAGCCACCGAGCTTGTCGGTCGGGCGCTTGGTGATGATGTTGACCACCCCGCCCATCGCCCCGGAACCGTAACGGGCAGCCGCCGGGCCGCGGAGGATTTCGATACGTTCCACTTCTTCGGCCGGTACCCAGTTGGTTTCGCCACGGGTATCGCGGTCGCCGCTCCAGCCGTAACGCTGGGCGTTGCGTGAAGAAGACGGCTTGCCGTCGATCAGGATCAAGGTGTTTTCCGGGCCCATGCCACGCAAGTCAATCTGGCGGTTGTTACCGCGTGCGCCACTGGAACTGTTGCCGGTGAGGTTAACCCCGGGCTCACGACGAATGATGTCGGAAAGATCATTGGCCGGCGGACGTTTTTTAATGTCTTCAGCGGTAATGATCGACACGCCCGGCGCCTGCTTGAGTTCTTCAGCGGCGGTGCCCAATACACGGGTTTCTTCCAGTTGCAGCGCCTGCTTACTGCCATCTACCGGCAGATCGCTGGCCTCCACGGGCACTTCATCGCGTTCACGCTCCAGCGCATCGGCAAGCAAGGTCGGTGAAGCCAGTGCGGCCACAATAGCCAGTGAAAATTGACTGCGTTTGAATCGAGACGACATGTCCAGTTGATCCCTTAACAATGGAGTGTGCTCAGCAGGCCAAAGGCTGGAATGGCTGGGCACGATTCCCATAAAGGATCTCGTCTTGCTTAGCTCACCCCGGCGCTGCCAGGGCGACAATAGTAACCATTCTCAATTGAGAGTAAAGCGCGAATGACAACCATACTCATTGATAAGTTCCGCAAGCCCTTTGTTTTAGAGCCTTGTCCTACGAAAAAAAAATTTAAAACCGATTGCCAAACGGGCCGCATCCTGAGAAAAACCGCGCAATCTCAGCTCGCCTCGCGAAAGATCAAAAGATCGCGAGGCAAGCTCGCTTCTACACGTTTTAATTTCGAGTCCCGCACCATGAACAATGAACTACAGATCACCGACCTCGCACAGGGCGAAGGCAAAGCTGCCGTCAAAGGCGCCCTGATCTCCACGCACTACACCGGCTGGCTCGCAGATGGCACGGTCTTCGACTCCTCCCATGAGCGCGGCAAGCCGTTCCAGTGCGTCATAGGCACTGGCCGCGTCATTAAGGGCTGGGACCAGGGCCTGATGGGGATGAAAGTGGGCGGCAAGCGCAAACTGCAAGTTCCCGCGCACTTGGCCTATGGTGAAAGAAGCATGGGCAAACACATCACACCGAACTCGGACCTCACGTTTGAGATCGAACTGCTGGAAGTGCTGACACGAGACGATTGATACGTCAGCACATCGTTCTATTTTTTGGGGAGTTAAGCGTTAGTGAATCGATTTTTCATGCAGGTATTAACGCTTTCTTTGCCCATTGTGATCGCCGGGTGCAGCAGCCAAAGCACCCAGACCCTACCCGGTCGCACGCCCGAACAGGCGCGTGCGCGGTTGCTTCAACTGCTGCCCGCCAACGTTGCGGATCGCCAGGGCTGGGCCAACGACATTTACACCGCCTTCGCCGCGCAAAAGCTTGAACCCAACGACGAAAACCTGTGCTCGGTGCTGGCCGTGACTGAGCAGGAGTCGACTTTTCAGGCAGATCCGCCGGTGCCCAACCTGGCAAAAATTGCCCGCAGTGAAATCAATCGGCGCGCGGGCAAACTGCACATCCCGGAGTTCGTGGTGCGCAGTGCGCTGAACATCACCTCGCCAACGGGCAAAACCTATAACCAGCGCCTTGATGCGGCTCGGACCGAAGGCCAGTTGAGCGCCATCTTCGATGACTTTATCGGCATGGTGCCACTGGGCAAAAACCTGTTTGGCAGCCTCAACCCGGTGCATACCGGCGGGCCAATGCAGGTCAGCATCGCCTTTGCCGAAAAACACGCCCAGGATTACCCCTACCCGATACCGGGCACGATCCGCCAGGAAGTCTTTACCCGTCGCGGCGGCATGTACTTTGGTACCGCCCACTTGCTCGGCTACCCGGCCGACTACACGCAATCGCTGTATCGCTTTGCTGACTTCAATGCGGGCTGGTATGCCAGCCGCAATGCTGCGTTTCAAAATGCCGTGAGCCAGGTGTCGGGCATACAGCTGGCACTGGATGGCGACGTGACCATCCCCGGCTCTTACGCCGTGGGCTCCACCGAACGCGCCGTTCGCGTGTTGGGCAAGCAACTGGGCTTGAACGATAACCAGATCCGCCAGCAGTTGCTCAAAGGTGAACGCCTTGAATTTGAACAGACCGAGGTCTATCGCAAAATCTTTGCCCTGGCCGACCGTCAACAGACCAAACCGCTACCCCGCGCCGTATTGCCGGGCATCACCCTGCAAAGCCCTAAAATCACCCGCAACCTCACCACGGCCTGGTTTGCGCAACGCGTTGATGAACGCCGCCAGCGGTGTATGAACAAGGCCAAGTCGCTGCCCAACACATAAAGCAATGGATTACCCAGTTCATATGCGGATACATTCGTTGTAATTATCCAGATACGGTGTAGCCTCCAAGGTATCAACGCCTTGGAGGCCACCATGCATTTAGTCGTCCACAACACCCGGCCCGATATCACCAGCGGTGATGCGGGCCGTGTCGCCCTAACGTTCTTCTTCAATTTGATGGAGCACTGGGGTTGCAGCAAAGATCAGCAATGCACCCTGCTCGGCGCTATCGGCAACACCACGTACTTCAAGTACAAAAAACTGCCGAATGTCCGTCTGCCCCACGACACCCTTGAGCGTATTTCGTACCTGATGGGCGTGCACAAAGCGCTGCGCATCCTGTTCAGCAATCAGCCCGAGCGGGCTTACGAGTGGGTCCACAAAGCCAATAACACCGCGCCATTCAACGGCCAAAGTGCGTTGAGCTACATGCTCGGCGGTCAGGTCGTCGACCTGGCAGATGTGCGCCGCTATCTCGATGGGGTGCGGGGCTGATGCCAGACACTCCGTTGTTAAGCGTGTTACCCGAGTGGAACAACGCTTATCGCATCATCAACAGTGCGTTCCCGCCCATTTCGGTGTTTGAGGACACCCTTGACCCGGCCGATCTGGACATCGCCTTTGCCCTCGAAAGCCTGACCAATGACCGCCTGCGCGACCAGGCCGGGGTCCTTAACCGCGTGCATCCACAAGACCGCCTGTGTGGTGAAGGCTCGACCCCGATCATGGCGGCTTTTACCCATATCGGTCGTGCCAGCCGCTTCACCGATGGCAGTTACGGGGTTTATTACTGCGCCAACAGCCTTGACGCCGCCATCGCCGAGACCCGCTTTCATCAGGAACAATTCTGGCGCGCCACTCAGGAAGCGAGCATCGAAATCACCCTGCGCACCTACATCAACACCGTGCTTGAGCCAATGATCGATGTACGCGCCGAACCCGACTTGCACCACCCTTCCCTGTCCAGTTATGGCACTTCGCAAGCCTTTGCCAAACAACACCGCGAGGCCTCGGCCTGGGGGCTGCTGTACAACAGCGTGCGCCTTGCCGGCCACGAATGCGTTGCACCCTTTCGCCCGCCTGCGCTTTCGATTCCACGCCAAGGCCCGCATTTTCGCTATGTGTGGGATGACAAAACTCAGACCATCACCTGGGTACTGCAAGTGAGCGAAGTCACGTTCTGATCACGTCGCTGTAAAACTTGGTAACAGGGGGTTTATTTCACCCTCATAACTCGCCTATCGTCAGTACATGGCTGAAGTGGATGAGCAGGACCGGCGCGGGCGCCATAGCCCCCTTTCTGCCTCACCCCTATAAGAAGGATAACGGAGCCACCATGTCTGAACGTTGCAACTCTTATTACACCGCCACCCTCACCCATGAAACCGATTACCCGACGCTGCAAGGCCAGCACCGGGTTGATGTGGTGATTATTGGCGGCGGTTTTACCGGCGTGGCGACCGCCGTCGAGCTGGCCGAAAAAGGCCTGAAAGTGGCCATTGTCGAGAGCAACAAAATCGGCTGGGGCGCCAGCGGGCGTAATGGCGGGCAAGTGACCGGCAGCCTCTCGGGCGATGAAGCGATGCGCAAGCAGATGCGCCGTCGCCTTGGCAGCCAGGTCGATGACTTTATCTGGCACTTGCGTTGGCGCGGGCACGAGATTATCCAGCAGCGGGTCGAAAAATACGGCATCCGCTGTGACCTCAAGCACGGTCATTTGCATGCCGCTTACAAGCCCAGCCACATGGAAGGCTTGCGCAAGGACTACGACGAAGCGGTGCGCCGTGGCATGGGCAGTGAAGTGTCGTTGCTCGACCGCAGCCAGGTGCGCGACATTCTGCAAAGTGACCTGTATGACGGCGCGATCAAGAATATGCGCAACATGCACCTGCACCCGCTCAACCTGTGCATTGGCGAGGCCCGCGCAGCCGAAAGCCTCGGCGCGCTGATTTTCGAAAACAGCGAAGTGCTGGAAATCATCCACGGCGACACCCCCGGCGTGCGTACGGCCCACGGCCGCATCGACGCCAATCAGGTGCTGCTGGCTGGTGATGTGTATCACAAGCTGGAGCCGGGCAAGCTCAAGGGCAAGATCTTCCCGGCCATGGGCGGGATCGTCACCACCGAACCCCTGGGCGACCTCGCTCGCCAGTTGAACCCCCAAGACCTCGCGGTGTATGACTGCCGCTTCGTGCTCGACTACTACCGCATGACCGCCGATGGCCGCCTGCTGTTTGGCGGCGGTGCCAATTACAGCGGCAAAGACTCGCGCGATATCGCGGGGGAATTGCGCCCGTGCATCGAGCAGACCTTCCCGGCGCTCAAAGGGGTGAACATCGAGTACCAGTGGAGCTGCGCGATGGGCATTGTGATCAACCGCATCCCGCAACTGGGCAAACTCTCGGACAACGTCTGGTACTGCCAGGGCTACTCGGGGCACGGCATCGCCACCAGCCACATCATGGGCGAAATCATGGGCCGGGCGATCACCGGCCAACTGGAGCAGTTCGACACCTTTGCTAGCTGCCAGCACATCCGCGTGCCCATGGGCGACCTCCTCGGCAATCCGATGCTGGCGGCGGGCATGTGGTACTACCAGATGCTTGAGCGGTTGCGCTGATTAACCCCACCCAACTGAACATAATCGCAACACGACCCAAGTGGGAGCGGGCTTGCTCGCGATGGCCTTCAGAGCGCCTCATTTGCCAGGCAAATACGCGTCATCGTTAACGACCATCGCGAGCAAGCCCGCTCCCACAAAGGGCAGTGTAAACCGTGGTTACACGGTGTACTGCTTGAACAGTTCTTCTTTGATGATCAGCAACGCGTCTTCGTAGTAGCGCTCGCCCCGCGCTTCGCTGAGCAATACCGAACGTACGCTGCCTTCACCTTCGCTCGGGGTGTGCTCGCAGGTGAGGTAGAACTCGGCCGTTTCGGGCTTGAATTCCAGGTAGTAAAACAGCTCGCGACCTTCGCGGTGCCAGTAGCCTATTTCTCTGCGCATGGGGTTCCTTGGTCAATAAGCCGGGCAATACGCTCCAGCGCGACTTTCAAGCGTTGCGCACTCGATGCCGCCGTCAGGCTGATGCGTACCGCGTTCAGGGTGCAGGATTTAACCGCAAATACCTCCGCCGACACCACCTCCACACCGACCTTTTGACAGGCGTGGGCAAAGCTGACGTCAGCGGGGGCCAGGGTCAGCCAGATATGCGGCGATGGCGTGTCTGTCTGGGTCATCACCGCGCCCAGCAATTTTTTCGCCAGGCGCCAGCGCCGGGTGACTTCTTCGGTTTGCCAGGCCAAGCGCTGCACTGCCGTGCCGTCACTGAGCCATTGATTGGCAATCGCCACGCACAGGGGCGAAATCCCCCAGTGCGCCGATTGCGCATGCGGGTCGATGCGCGCCAGCAACGCCGGGCTGGCAACAATCCAGCCCAGGCGCACCCCGGCAGCCACGGTCTTTGACAAGCTGCTGACGAGTATCCCCAAGTCCCCCTGGTAGTTGCACAACGGCGGGCTGTCGGTGAGCGCGCCATATACGTCGTCTTCAATGATCCACACACCATGGCGCCGGGCAATCCGGGCAATCGCCTGCTTGCGTTCGTCGCCCATCACCGCCGATGTCGGGTTGTGCAGGGTCGGAGTCAGCACCGCCATGCGCGCCCCGGTGGCGCGGATGATGCGGTCAAAGTCATCGGGCACGATGCCTTGCCCGTCCATGGCGATGCCATGCATCGGCAAACGCAGTTGCGCGCAGGCGGCTTTGATCCCCGGCGCGGTCAGCGCTTCAACCAGCACCGGCTCACCCGCCTGGCACAACGACAGCAACACCGTGAACAACCCTTGCTGCGCGCCGGTGCACAGCATGATGTTGTCCAGCGGCACAGGCAGGCCACGTGCCTTGAGCCAGTTGGCCCCGACGGCGCGGGCCTGGAGCAGGTCGGCCGCGCTCAGGTAATGCTGCAACCGAATCGACTGATGGGTTTCCAGCAACCATTGCAGGGCCTGCGGATCGCTTTGGCTGGCGTGGTCTATCGCCGGGATGTTGGTGCGCAGATCAATTTGCCCGGTGTGCTCATCGACCTGTTGCAAACGGAACAACGTCGCCTCCTGGCTGCCCGACAGCACGTAGGTGCCGCGCCCGACTTCGCCTGACACAAGATGGCGCCGCGCCGCCTCGCGATAAGCCTGCATGGTGGTGCTGGGGTTCCAGCCCAATGCCCAGGCCAGCCGCCGTTGTGGCGGCAAACGCTCACCGGGTTTGAGTTCACCGCAGCTGATCGCGTGGGCAATCGCGTCTACCAGCGCCAGATAACGCGGTTGCGCTGAATCGGTTATGAGGGGTATCCACATTTATTGTTGGCCATGCAATATAAGTCTCGGCCCATACAATGCGACGCCTCTAGAATCGAGTCAAATCCCCCTGATGACGGTGTGCCATGTTTGACCTGACAGCCCTTCGACTCGCCGCGACCACTGTGTACCAAAGCATGTCCCCTACCCCGCAACTGGCCTGGCCCCTGCTGGCCGAGCAATTGGACTGCACGGTCTGGGTCAAGCACGAAAACCATACGCCGACCGGCGCCTTTAAAGTGCGCGGCGGCATGTTGTACGTGCAGGGCCTGCTGACCCGAGAGCCCGACACTCGCGGCCTGGTCACCGCCACCCGTGGCAATCACGGCCAGAGCCTGGCATTGGCCGCGCGCGCCCATGGGCTGGCAATCAGCATCGTGGTGCCCGAAGGTAATTCCCGAGAAAAGAACGCCGCCATGCGCGCACTGGGCGCCACAGTGATCGAGCACGGCAAAGACTTCGACGAAGCACGCAGCCATGCCGCTGCCCTGGCCGCCGAGCATCATCTGCACCTGGTGCCGGCCTTTCAC
Source organism: Pseudomonas sp. HY2-MNA-CIBAN-0224 (assembly GCF_040310285.1). NCBI lineage: Bacteria > Pseudomonadati > Pseudomonadota > Gammaproteobacteria > Pseudomonadales > Pseudomonadaceae > Pseudomonas > Pseudomonas sp. HY2-MNA-CIBAN-0224. The sequence continues at coordinate 17,635 of NZ_JBEOPQ010000020.1, forward strand.
CCGGACCTGATTCGCGGGGTTGCCACCTATGCGCTGGAGTTGCTGGAGGCCGTGCCCGACCTGCACACCGTGTACGTGCCCATCGGCATGGGTTCGGGCATCTGCGGGCTGATCCAGGCCCGCGACCTGCTGGGGCTGCAGACCGAGATTGTCGGCGTGGTGTCCGAGCATGCCGATGCGTATGCGCAGAGTGTCGAGCAAGGCCAAGTGGTGTGCACTGACACCGCCCACACCTTCGCCGACGGCCTGGCCTGCCGCCAGCCACAACCTGATGCGCTGGCAATCATCGCCAAGGGCGCCGCAAGAGTGATCCGCGTATCAGACCGCGACATTGCCCACGCCATCCGCGTGTACCACGAAGCCACCCACAACACCGCTGAAGGCGCGGGTGCCGCCGCATTGGCCGGGCTGATCAAAGAACAGCCGCAACAGCAAGGCCGCCGCGTGGCCGTGATTTTGAGCGGGGCCAATATCGACCGTCAGTTGTACGCCGCACTCCTCGATGAAGACCTCGTGTAGGCGCTGCCGCAGGCTGCGATCTTTTGATCTGATCGCAGCCTTCGTTCCTCGTCAGCGACTACGGTTGCCATCGCCAGCCCAAAGACGCAACCGCGTCCTTAAATAAAATTTCACCTCTGCGACAAATTGTCTTTATTTGTGACAAAAACAGGCTCAAAATAAAAACTGTACCGTACAGTACCATTCTAAAACCTACGCTCGCAGTGCATGTAAAGGCCTTGGCTGCGGGCATCAGGGATACCGTAATGAAAAATGCTAAACAAGAGGCACCTGCCTCTAAAGGGAGACACCTGATACTGGGTGTCTTCGGGATTTTGCTTGGGCTAAGCGGCCTGTTTCTGGCAATCATGGGCGCTCAACTGGTCACACTGGGCGGCTCCTGGTACTACCTGCTGGCAGGTTTCGGCCTGCTGATAAGCGGCGTGTTGTATGTACGCACAAAGCCCGCCGCCACGCTGGTGATTGGCGTTGTGTTTGTCGCGACCGTCATTTGGGCACTGTGGGAAGTGGGCTTCACGTTCTGGCCGATGGTGCCGCGTCTGGCCCCGTTTCTGGTCATCGGCCTGCTGGCCGCGTTGCTGCACCCATGGCTCAGCCAAGGCCGTCACCGCGCAGCCAGCTACGGCGGCGCAGCCGTGTTTGCGGGGGTGTTGGCCGTGGGCTTCTACGCCCTGTTCATCCCCCACGGAGTGATTGAAGGCGAGCCTTCTCTGGCCGCCCAGCCGCAAGCAAAAGGCACCGATAAAGCCACCGACTGGAGCCATTACGGCAGCAACCCGGCTGGTACGCGCTTCTCGGCGCAGACGCAAATCAACAAAGACAACGTCGACAAACTGCAAGTGGCCTGGACCTACCGCACCGGCGAAATCGCCGAGGGCGCATCGGAGTACCAGAACACCCCGATCCAGGTCGGTGACACCCTGTACACCTGCACCCCGACCAGCAAAGTGATTGCCCTGGACGCCGACACCGGCGAGCAACGCTGGACCTTCGATCCAAAAGCGCAAAACACCAAAACCTGGAACCGCTGCCGTGGCGTGAGTTACTACGAGCCGGCCAAGGTCGAACACCCCTTGGTGTTCGCGGATCTGAAGCCAGCCAAAGCGGCCCAGGGCAACAGCTGCGCCAAGCGCATCGTGCAAGTGACCATGGATGCGCGCCTGATCTCCATCGACGCAGAAACCGGCAAGCCCTGCGAAGACTTCGGTGACCACGGTTCAGTCGACCTGACCACGGGCCTGGGCCGAGTCATGGAAAACGTGCCCTACTACGCCTACACCTCGGCACCGACCATTTCGCGCAACTTGATCATCCTCGGCGGCTGGGTCTTTGATGGCCGCTCACTGGACGAACCCTCGGGCGTGATCCGTGCGTTCAGCGCCGACACCGGTGAGCTGGTCTGGGCCTGGGACCTGGGCAACCCGGACATCACCAAGCTGCCACCTGAAGGCGAAACCTACACCCGCAGTACGCCGAACATGTGGTCCACGCCTGCGTTCGACGATGAGCTGGGCCTGGTGTACCTGCCACTCGGTAACCAGCAGCCGGACTTCTGGGGCGGCACCCGCCCGGAGCTGACCGAGAAGTACTCCTCGGCCGTGGTCGCCCTGGACATGGCAACAGGCCGCGAGCGCTGGACCTTCCAGACCGTGCATCACGACCTGTGGGACTACGACATTGCCGCGCAACCGTCGCTGTATGACGTGCCGGACGGCAAAGGCGGGACTATCCCGGCGCTGATCCAGCTGACCAAGCGCGGGCAGATCTTCATGCTTGACCGTCGCACCGGCCAGCCGATTGCCGACGTGATCGAGAAGCCGGTACCACAGGACGTCGCTGCCGGAGACTGGGTGGCCAAAACCCAACCGTACTCGGTGGGCATGCCGACGTTCGGTGCCGATCCACTGACCGAAAAAGACATGTGGGGCGCCACGTTCTTTGATCAGCTGATGTGCCGCATCAACTTCAAAAAGCTCAACTACAACGGTGAGTTCACCGCCCCAAGCACCCAGGACACCCTGATTTATCCGGGCTACTACGGTGGCTTCAACTGGGGTGGCGGCGCGATCGACGAAAAAACCGGTTACCTGTTCGTCAACGACATCCGCATCCCGCAGGTGGTCAAGCTGGTACCGCGTGAAAACGTCGACCTGTCGCACCTCAAATCCGGCCACGGCGTCGGCAGCACCTACCCGATGGAAGGGACGCCGTTCGTGATCGACCACAAAGGCTTCAACTCGCCGCTGGGCATTCCGTGCCAGAGCCCGCCTTGGGGCGTGTTTGCCGCCGTGGACCTGAACACCCGCAAGAAAGTCTGGGAGCGCCCTGCCGGTACGGTTGAAGACGCCGTGATTAACGGTGTACGCGCCAACCTGCCGATCCCGCTGGGCATGCCGACCCTGGGCGGCGGTGCAACCACCGCCTCCGGCCTGGTGTTCTACGCGGGCACGCAAGACTACTACCTGCGGGCCATGGACATGGCCACCGGCAAGGAAGTCTGGAAAGGCCGCCTGCCGGTCGGCGGGCAAGCCACGCCCATGACCTACCTGTCGCCTAAAACCGGACGCCAGTACGTGGTTATCGTCGCCGGTGGCGCACGTCAGTCTCCAGATCGCGGGGATTACGTGATAGCGTACGCGCTCCCTGAAAAAGAGTAGTTCCCATGCCACAGTTGCACCGCTCCAGCCCTTCAACCGCAACCCGGAGCGAGGAGAAGCGGCGCAACTTGCTGATCACAGCCAGTGAACTGTTTTTGCAGCAGGGCTACGATGGCCTCAGCATGGACGCCATCGTAGCCGCTGCCGGCGGCTCCAAAGCCACGATTTACCGCTACTTCGGCAGCAAGGCCGACTTGCTGGTGGCCGTGGTCGAGTACCTCTGCGAAGACTTCATCATCAACCTCAAGCAACTCGACACCTCGGGTGTCGAACTGACCCGCGGCCTGGAGCTGATTCTTGAAGAACTCGTGGCGGTGGTCACCAGCCCGCGCCATGTCGACTTCTACCGGCTGGTGGTCAACGGCTCGGCGCACGTGCCGCAAGTGGGGCAAACCTGGTATGAACACGGCCCCCAAGTCTGGCACCAGTTGATCTTCAACCTGCTCGAAGAACAACGCCATCGCGGCCTCGTCGCGGCCAACAGTTCGTTCTCCGAACTGCCGCCCATTCTGTTCGACGCGCTGTTTTCACACCTCACCACGCGCACCGTGATGCTGGGGCAAACCTGCACGGCCAAAGCCTTCGCGCCGATGATCAACGAACTGATCGACCTGGTGGTCCGGCGCCTCAAGGCTCCCTGACACGCGACAACTGCGGACCGATATGGCTATGCTCATGCCCATGAGCTCATCCACTGTGGTCCGCCAACCCTGCCCTCCCGGCGCTTGTAATTGCGAGCGCGACCACCTGTTGGCGCAACCTGCCCCCGACCTGCGCATTCTGGGCCTCACCCGCCAGGCCGAAAAAGTCATGCTTGAGCACCTGGAGAACATCCAGAGCCTGGACGATCTGCAGCGCATGCAACAGCGCATGTATGAACAATTAGGCATAAAGGTGCAGGTTGAACCCGGCTTCAATGAGGTACGGACCATGCGCGGGATCGAAATCCGTGTCGCCGACCAGCCAGGTTTGTGTCGCAAAACGCGCCAGTCGATCCCGGCGGCCATACGACGGGCTTTGGAAAAACGCCCGGAAATTGCCTACAAGCTGCTCGACAGTCACGACTTGCTGCGTGACACCTGAACCTCCTGATAAAAGTAAACTTTGCGACATATCCGGCAATTATCAAGCCAAGGCGCTGGTTTTCCTTGCTTATGCCTACTCAATCACTTATAAGCGCGTTTTTGAATAACAATAGAGCCACACCATGAGCACCGGATTCACCGAGGACGAAATGCGTATAGCGCTCGGCCTTGATCTGCCCGTAGCGACAAAGCCAGTTACGCCACCCGCGCCACCTGCAATTCCCGCCACACCCAAACCCGCTGCAACCCTCACCCCCAAGCCCGCACCGCGTGCACCGGTCAAGCGTCGAGGGCCGATGTTGCGGGTTACCCTGCACGTCAGCAAAGTCTATGACGGCGAAGAAACCGTGTTCATTCACGACTCCAAACTGCTGAGCCAGTTCGACGCCGAACAAGAAGCTAAAAAAGCCCTGGCCAAAGCCGGCTTTAAATACTTTGTGGTTGATTCGATTGTTCGGGTTGACTGACGCTGACACGCCTGACGTAACGTTGACCCAGGACTACATGCCAAGGAACCTGCCATGCACAGCCAGCCTCTGAATGCCGCCGACTTCGACGCACTCGAAGACACCCTGCTCAAATACGGCGACGATCACTCCATCCTCAACACCTGCGAGCTGGATGGCTTCTTCACTGCACTGGTTTCAAGCCCGACGCAGGTCGACATCGCCGACTGGTTCCCCGCGATCTGGGGCGGCCAGAACCCGGACTGGGAAGACCCCGAAGAAGCCAAACACTTCATCGAGCTGAGCGTACGCCACTTCAACACCCTGGCCCGCCAACTGGCAGAAGACAGCAAAACCTTTGCGCCGCGCTTTGAAGAATCCGAACACCAGGGCCAAACCTTGACCCTGGCTGAAGAATGGTGCTTCGGCTACATCCGCGGCGTGACCCTGGCGCAATGGCCCGACATGCCCGACATCCAGACCGGCCTGCTGAAAACCATCGTCGACCTGGCTGAGCAAGACAACTTTGAACTGCCAGAAGACTTCGACGTACCGGCCTACCAGCAACAAGTCGCCCTGGTAGCCCCGGCCGCCCGTGCCTTGCATGACTACTGGCTAAGCCAGCGCTAAACCATCCCCTTTGTAGGAGCGAGCTTGCCTCGCGATCTTTTTAAACAATCAAAAGATCGCGAGACAAGCTCGCTCCTACAACAGCAGTTTACTCGCCTCACAGGCCACGCTTATGACCACCCTCACCCACTTCGACACGCCGATCAGCGAGCCGATCAACGCACAGATCATGCAACTGGTCGTTGACCATCTCAGCGACATCAGCGCCATGGAAATCGCGCCGAGCAACCTGCTCTACAGCATCTATCAGTACGCCATCGGCTTTGAAGTGCACCTGTACCTGCAAGCCCTCGACGGCTCAAAAGGCATTGCCGTAGAACTGATTGTCGCCACCGATGAACAAGACCCGGAGAAGGTCACCGGCTTCGTCCTGTACTTGCCGTACAAAGACGACCCGCAGGCCTGCGGTGTGGCCTATATGGCCGAGTTGGCCAGCCATCGCCACCTGGGCGTGATGCAGGCCATGCTGGAGGAAGTCACCCGCCGCTACCCGCACACCGAACTGAGCTGCAGCGTAAGCAAAGTCGCCGCCCTGCAACGCATGGGCTTTAAGGTCATCGGCACCCGTGGCCCGCAAGTGCTCATGAACACCCGCGATTACAGCTCGGACGGGCTCATGGGCGTGCTGGACGTGGCAGCGGTGTATCAGTCCACCGAGGTGCGGCAGATCCACACCTACCTGCTCAATCGTAACGGCAAAAAAGCCATGATGGACGCCGAAAAGAAACGCGACCGCCAGATCGACCAGCTCACCGCCAAAGCCAAGGCTTTCGTGGCCAGCCTGAAATAACGCATGATGGGCGCATTCCGATCCGAGGCAACGTTATGCGCCGTCACTTCACCCTCACCCGCCTTGCCGGGTTTAGCCTGGGCCTGATCTTCAGCGCCAGCGCACTGGCCAGCGAAGAATCGCAACTGGTTGACTCGATCAACGTGTATCGCAGCCAGGCGCAACCGTGCGGCGCCCAAGCGTCGCAAGAACTGCCCCCGCTGACCTCTGATATTCGTCTGGTACTGCCCGCCAACGGTTTTGGCGATTTGCAGGAGTCGCTCGCGCAAGCCGCCTACCCGATGGTCAACGTGCAAGCCATCAACCTCTCGGGCCCGCGTGACTCCGAAGCGGCGATGAAAGCAGTGCGCGAAAGCTTCTGCAAAGTGGTGCTCGACCCGCAGTTTGTCGACATCGGTGTCAGCCACACCGGGCAGGATTGGCGCATTGTGCTGGCACGCCCGCTGTTGACTGCACGCCTGGGCGACGCTCAGGCAGAGGGCCAAAAGGTCCTTGAGCTGGTCAACAGCGCCCGCACCCAGCCACGCCAATGCGGCACCCAAGCCTTCGCACCTACCGGCCCATTGACCTGGAACGCCACCCTGGAGACCGCCGCCCAGACGCACACCCGCGACATGGCCAACAACAATTACTTTGACCACAAAGACCGCACCGGCGGCACGCCGGGAGATCGCGCAGAACTGGCTGGCTACATTGCCCAGCAAATCGGCGAGAACATCGCCGCCGGCCTGGACACGCCCCGCAAAGTCGTCGATGGCTGGCTGGCAAGCCCCGGGCACTGCGCCAATATCATGAACCCGCAATTTCGCGAGTTGGGCGCCGCCTATGCGACAGACCCTAAAAGTGATGCAGGCATCTACTGGACCGCGTTGTTCGGCACGCAGTAACGCTTAAGCAGGAAGGGATTTTGCGAGGAGTGTAGCGAGGACGGTTACGAGGCTAAAAAAGAGCCCCGCCCAACACAGTTGGGCGGGGCTGCTTTTTTACAGCGCCATGTCGGCCGCTGGGTTGCTTGGAGCAGGCTTGGCCGGCTCAGCAGGTGCTGCTGGTGTAGCGTTAGCTGCCGGGATGGCCGGCGGCGGAGTCAGTTGCAGCACATCGGCGGTGTACGCCCATTCTTGTGCAACGCGCTCAGGCGAAGCGTTCAGCTTGGTGCCGTAGCTTGGCACGATCTGGTGCAGCTTGGCTTGCCACTCAGGGGTCGCAACCTTGTCCTTAAACACGGTTTCAAGCACGTTGAGCATGATCGGCGCAGCGGTCGAAGCACCTGGCGAAGCGCCCAGCAAACCGGCAATGCTGCCGTCTTTTGCAGCAACGATCTCGGTGCCCAGTTTCAGCACGCCGCCTTTCTCTTCGTCACGCTTGATGATCTGCACACGCTGACCGGCTTGCCACAGACGCCAGTCTTCTTGCTTGGCGTTCGGGTAGTACTCTTTCAGCGCGTTGAAGCGGTCTTCGTCCGACAGCATCAGCTGGCCGGCCAGGTACTCAACCAGCGGGTATTGTTCGATACCGACTTTGGTCATTGGCCAGATGTTGTGCGCCGTGGTGCTGGTCAGCAGGTCGAAGTACGAGCCTTCTTTCAGGAACTTGGTCGAGAAGGTCGCGAACGGGCCAAACAGGATGACGCGCTTGCCATCCAGCACGCGGGTGTCCAGGTGCGGAACCGACATGGGCGGAGCGCCAACCGAAGCCTTACCGTAAGCCTTGGCCAGGTGCTGCTCGGCAACCGTCGGGTTATCGGTCACCAGGAACGAACCGCCTACCGGGAAGCCAGCGTATTCCTTGGCTTCAGGGATACCGGATTTCTGCAGCAGGTGCAGAGCACCGCCGCCCGCGCCGATGAAGACAAACTTGGCGTCAGTTTCGCTGGTGGTGCCGTCCTTGAGGTTTTTGTACACCACACGCCACGAACCATCTTCGTTGCGCTTGATGTCTTTGACTTCGCTGGACAGGTTGAGCGTGAAACCAGGCTTGGTTTGCAGGTAAGACACGAACTGGCGCGTGATTTCGCCGAAGTTCACGTCAGTACCGATTGGCGTCCAGGTGGCCGCGACTTTCTGGTTCGGGTCACGCCCTTCCATCATCAGCGGAACCCACTTCTTGATCTGGTCCGCGTCTTCGGAGTACTGCATACCCGCGAACAGAGGGCTGGCCTGCAGCGCCTCGTAGCGTTTTTTCAAGAACTTGATGTTGTCATCGCCCCACACAAAGCTCATGTGCGGAGTGGAGTTGATGAACGAACGAGGGTTTTTCAGAACACCGTTCTTGACCTGCCAGGCCCAGAACTGACGCGAGATCTGGAAGGCTTCATTGATTTCAATGGCCTTTGGGATCTCAACGTTGCCGTTCTTGTCTTCAGGGGTGTAGTTCAGTTCAGCCAACGCCGAGTGACCGGTACCCGCGTTGTTCCAGCCGTTGGAGCTTTCTTGAGCGACGCCATCGAGACGTTCGATCATCTCCATGGACAGGCCGGGTTCCAGCTCGTTGAGCCAGACACCCAAGGTAGCGCTCATGATGCCGCCGCCAATCAGCAGGACATCAACGTGCTTTGGCTCGGCAGCGTGCACGGACGTGATGCCCATGGTCAGCGCCAGGCCCAAAAGCCCTTTGTTCATCTTCTTTAACATGTTGTCGTACCTAAGATAAAACGCCATCTACCCGGCACGGCGCGCTGAACAGAACTGGACAGGGTTACAGGACAGGCTTGCCTGCAACCGAGCCCCTCATCAGGCCTTGGACCGGGTAGATATATAAGGCCTATGCACACTATAGACCTCACTTTTATGTACCTTGGGCGCTGATCTTTTATTGCTTTTGGCTTCAGCTACTTGGGTGACATTTCGGGTAAGTGCCGGGCGCGGCCGATAACAGGTCTGACCTGTCCAGCTCCTTCACTCCCGACACCTTCTTGCGACTCCATTGGTACTGACACCTCTTGCAACTCTTTCCAGAGAGCCTGCCCGGCTGCGAAAACCGGCGGTGTCAGCCTTCAAACCGCGACATTCTACCTCAGGTGGCACTTTTGACGTAAACGCATCTTTTTAGCGATGTGAAGTAGATCAATGGCTAAGGGACAGTTCACGTACAATTGCGCTTTTGCCACTGCTGCCCACAGGATTCACCCATGTCTTTGAACAAACGTAACCAGGCACAGATCGAACGCCGTCTGGTTAAACACCTGACCGATGCATGTGAAACCGCCAAAGGGCAAATTCCGGGCTTTGTCTGGCTCACCCATTCAGTCGACTTCGAAGCTTTCCCGGCCAGCCTGAAGGTGGTCTGGGTGTTCGACAACCAGGTCAACAAAGACTTCGCCCTGGCCGATGGCGAGGCGCGGTTTATGGTTGAACTCACCACCCGCGCCCTGGCCGACGCCAATATCAACATGCGTCAGGTGGCCAACCACGTTTTTTATGACTCCGAAGACGAATGCCAGCGCGCCTGTGGCGGCGACTGGGTCAAACGTCTAGCCCAGAAAACCACCCGAAAATAGAGAGACTACACAGTGAGAATTGCACTTTTACTGCTGTTAAGCGCCCTGTCGATGCAAAGTTTCGCCGCCACGGTGGGTGAGCACCTTACCCCCTGGACGTTGCAAGACCAGCACGACCAGCCTTACACCCTGGACGCCAACACCCACGTGCTGTTGGTGGCCCGCAACATGGACGGTTCCAAGCTGGTAAAAGCAGCGCTGGAAAACCAGCCAAAAGGCTACTTTGAGGCCCGCCATGTCGCCTTTTTGGCGGACGTGCATGCTATGCCGTCATTGATCGGCAAATTCATCGCCATCCCTAAAATGCGCGACTACAGCTACCGCGTCGTTCTGGATCGCGACGGCAAGATCGCCGCACAATACCCCGGCGCAGACGACCAGGTGCTGTGGTTGCAACTGGACAACGGTACGCTGGTGTCGCAGCAAACCTTCGCCAACGCAGACGCCCTGCGCGCCGCCCTGGAAAAACTCCCCACCGAGTAATCCCCACACTCTTTGTAGCCGCTGACGAGGCACGAGGCTGCGATGGGTTGCGCAGCGACCCCCTTATGGCGGTCCTGCGGCCCGCATCGCAGCCTCGTGCCTCGTCAGCGGCTACAAGTGCGTATGCCCCATTCATGCATAAACCTCATGCAAAGGCTGCACGTTATACGTTTGCCTTGTGGCGCCAAGACCCTGAAAATCCTGCCAAATCAATTTCACCGCGCGAGCGCGTTAGCCAGCTCCATGCGCCGAGTGAATGTAGAACTGAATTTGCCTGCAGGAAATACCACCGATGATCGCCCGCCTCGCCCCTCTCCATCGTCTTGATGACGCTTACCAACGTTTTCTAAGCGCACTGACAACGGAAGGCTTCAAGGGTGAAATCGCCAGTGATTTCGGCCTCAGAACCGTGCTGGCCACCGACAACTCCATTTATCAACGCTTGCCGCAGGCTGCGGTGTTCCCCAAAGATTACGCCGATGTCGAATGCCTGAGCGCACTCGCTGCGCGGCCGGAGTACCGCTCCATCGTGCTGACCGCGCGTGGCGGCGGCACGGGCACCAACGGCCAGTCGCTGACCGACGGGCTGGTGGTCGATCTGTCCCGCCACCTCAATAACATCCTCGAAATCAACGTCGAAGAGCGCTGGGTGCGCGTGCAAAGCGGTGTGGTCAAAGACCAGCTCAACGCAGCACTAAAAGCCCACGGCCTGTTCTTTGCCCCCGAGCTGTCCACCTCGAACCGGGCCACCATCGGCGGCATGATCAACACCGACGCCAGCGGCCAGGGCAGTTGCACCTACGGTAAAACCCGCGACCACGTGCTCGAACTGTCGACCGTGCTGCTGAGCGGCAAACGCCTCGACAGTGAGGCGCTGGCAAACGACCTGGCGCACCGCCAGGCCGAGCGCAACGACGTGATCGGCGAGGTCTATCGCTGCGCCCAAGACATTGCCGACAACCAGCAGCAACTGATCAAAGAAATCTTCCCGCCGCTCAATCGCTGCCTCACCGGCTATGACCTCGCCCACTTGCGCGAAGCCGATGGGCGCTTCAACCTCAACAGCCTGCTGTGCGGCTCTGAGGGCTCGCTGGGTTTTATCATCGAAGCCAAGCTCAACGTGCTGCCCATCCCGCAGCATTCAATTTTGGTCAACGTGCGCTACGCCAGCTTCATGGACGCGCTGCGCGATGCCAAGGCGCTGATGGCCCTCAAGCCGCTGTCGATCGAAACGGTGGACTCAAAAGTCCTGATGCTGGCGATGAAAGACATCGTCTGGCATGGCGTCGCCGAATACTTCCCCCAGGACCCGGCCACGCCCACCCTGGGCATCAACCTGATCGAGTTCAGCGACGATGACAACGAGCGCCTGGAGCAGCGCGTTCATGACTTTATCGAACACTTGAACACCGACAACGGTGTGCGCCGCCTGGGCCATACACTGGCGGTGGGCAGTGAAGCGGTGAAACGCGTCTACACCATGCGCAAACGCTCTGTGGGCTTACTCGGCAACGTGCAGGGCGAGGCCCGGCCGCAGCCCTTTGTAGAAGACACCGCCGTGCCGCCGGAAAACCTCGCGGACTACATCGCTGAGTTCCGCGCCCTGCTGGACAGTTACGCACTGGAGTACGGCATGTTCGGCCACGTCGATGCCGGGGTGTTGCACGTGCGCCCGATCCTCGACATGAAAGACCCGCGCCAGGCGGCGCTTATTCGCCCGATTTCCGATGGCGTGGCGGCCCTCACGCACAAATACGGCGGCTTGCTGTGGGGCGAGCACGGCAAAGGCCTGCGCTCCGAATACGGGCCTAAATACTTTGGCGCACTGTACCCGGCGTTGCAGGCAATCAAAGCCGCGTTCGACCCGTTCAACCAGCTCAACCCCGGCAAAATCGCCACACCGGCGCAGGTCAGCACGGCCCGCTTGACCCGCGTCGACGAAGTGCCGCTGCGCGGTGATCTGGACCGGCAAATCGACGAGCGCGTGTGGCAAAGCTACCAAAGCGCCGTGCACTGCAACGGCAACGGTGCCTGCTACAACTTCGACCCGGATGACGCGATGTGCCCGTCCTGGAAAGCCACCCGCGACCGTATCCATTCGCCTAAAGGCCGCGCTTCGCTGATGCGTGAATGGCTTCGCCAGCAAGGGGCGCAAGGCGTGGACCTGCTGGGCAACTACTCCACCGGCGTGCTGCGCAGAACCCGCAACTCGCTGGCCGGATTGATGGGTGAGAAAGACTTCTCCCACGAAGTGTATGACGCCATGGCCGGCTGCCTGGCGTGCAAATCCTGCGCGGGGCAGTGCCCGGTCAAGGTCAACGTGCCGGATTTTCGCGCGCGTTTTCTGGAGCTCTACCACAGCCGCTACCTGCGCCCGCTCAAAGACTACGCCGTGGGCTCGCTGGAATTCAGCATCCCGCACATTGCGCGCTTCCCGAGGCTGTACAACGCCTTGATGAGCGCTGCGCCGGTTAAATACCTGCTGGAACGCGTGGTCGGCATGGTCGACAGCCCGCTGCTGAGCCTGATGGATTTCCATGCCGTGTGCGCGCAATGGAACGTGCAAATCGCCACGCCGAAAACCCTTTCACGGTTGAGTGACGAGCAGCGCAAACGCAGCGTGATCCTGGTGCAGGACGCCTTTACCCGCTATTTCGAAACGCCATTGGCGGCACAATGGATCGAGTTGATTGCCCGGCTGGGCTATCAGGTTTACCTCGCGCCCTTCTCGCCCAACGGCAAACCGTTGCAAGTGCAGGGCTTTCTCGGGGCCTTTAAAAAGACTGCAGCCAACACCGCCAAAGGCTTGATGGCATTGGAGCAAAGCGGCATACCGCTGGTGGGCCTCGACCCGGCCATGACCCTGGTGTACCGCCAGGAATACGCTAAAACCCTCGAACAAGGCCGCGCTCCGCAAGTGGCCCTGCCGCAAGAGTGGCTAGTGACGGCATTGCCCGATACGCTCAAGCACGGCACCCCGCAGGTGTACCAGTTCCTGCCGCACTGCACCGAGCGCACCAACGAGCCGGGCAGCGTTGATCTGTGGAAGAAGGTTTTCGAAGGCTTTGGCCTCACGCTGCAGGTGCTGCCCAGCGGCTGCTGCGGCATGTCCGGGACTTACGGCCATGAAGCCCGCAACGCCAAGACCTCGGCGGTTATTTATTCGCAGTCCTGGCAGCCGTTGGTCGAACGGCACATGCCGAGCGGCAACCTGATTGCCGATGGCTATTCCTGCCGCAGCCAGGTCAAGCGCCATGAAGGCAAAGCGTTGCAGCATCCATTGCAGGCACTGCTGAGCCACCTTCGCCAGTGAGGCGAGTTGTTTGGGTGGGTGATTGATGGCAGGCTGCTCGCATTCGTTGCGATGAGAATAAAAATGGATAATTTTTCCCAGATGCAAGCCTTCCTGTGGGCGCACGAACACGGCAATTTCTCGGTGGCCGCCAGGGCGAACGGAATCACCCCGTCCACCGTCAGCAAGTTGATCAGCCGCCTCGAAAACCGCCTGCAAGTGCGTCTGTTCCAGCGCGGCAACCGCAGCCTCACGCTCACCGAAGAAGGCTCGGCCTACCTGATGAGCGCACGCAAAGTCATGAACGCCATGGCCGAAGCCGACTCGTTGGCCGAGGCCTTCCCAACCCAGGTCAGCGGCGCGCTGCGCATCCACACCATGACTACCTTCGCCAAACACCAGATCGTGCCCTGGCTGCCGGAGTTCATGGCGACCTACCCCGGCCTCACGGTTGATTTGCAGGTCGGCCCACAGTATGTCGACCACTTTGACCAGGGCCTGGACATCGCCATTCACAGTGGCGTGTTGCCGGACTCATCTCGCGTTGCGCGCAAAATCGGTGAAAGCGCGTGGATCATCTGCGCCTCCCCCGAATACCTCGCCCGTAAAGGCACGCCCAATCATCCGGAAGACCTGCTCAACCACGACTGCTTCAACTTTGCCTTTAACAGTGCCTGGAACAACTGGCAGTTCAGGGTCGACGGCGAAACCGTCACGGTAGCCATCAAGCCCAAGGCGGTCTTTGCCCAAGGGGATTTACAGCGCGACATCGCCTTGAACGGCGGCGGAATCGTCAAGCTTGCGCAGTTCCATATAGGCGCGGACCTCAAGGCAGGCAGGCTGGTGCCCTTGCTGCAGGCCTACGACATCCCGTCCAAAGAGCCCATTTACCTCATCTACACCCACCGCAAAAACCTGAGCCCGCGCATACGTGTGTTCAGGGATTTTCTGGAGCAGAAATTGAAGGCCTCGCCTTGGGACTAAATCACTCACCGTCCCTGTAGGAGCGAGCTTGCCTCGCGATCTTTTAAAAAGATCAAGAGATCGCGAGCAAGCTCGCTCCTACAGTTTTTGCTCGGCGCTGCTGTGCATCAAAAGGTCGGCGGCGATACCGCGCTGACAACAATGCACACTTCATCAAACGGGTTGCGCATGCGGTGCGGCAAACGGCTGTCAAAGTAGTAGGCATCCCCCGGCGACAACACGCGGATCTCATCACCTACGGTCATTTCCAAACGCCCTTCAATGACAATGCCGCCTTCTTCGGCGTCGTGGGAATACAGCTCTTCGCCTTCTTCACCGGTGTCTGCACCCGGTTCGTAACGTTCATGGAGGATCATCATCGAACTATTTTCGAGATTCGCTCCCACTTGCCTGTATGATAGCTTCTTGCCATCAGCGAGTTCGACCAGCTCATTGGCTTTGTAAAACACGGCGCGGTCAACCACTGCCGAGTCGGAAAAAAACACGCTGAGGGTGACGTTCAAAGGCCTGAGCAAACGCTTGAGGATGCTTACAGACGGGCTGGATTTATCCCGCTCGATAATCGAAAGCGTGGCATGCGGCACACCGGCCAGCTCTGCCAGGCCCCTGATCGAGAGACCTCGACTTTGTCGTAACGCCTTGAGCCTTGCGCCTACGGTGGCGGTCTCCAAAACCTCTGGTGGGCTTTCAGGGAGCTCTTCCCGGATATGCGGGCTTCGCCCTGTCGCCGATGTTTCTGTCACGGTGAATTCCTTAGCTAAACGGCACCCGAGCGGGCCAAAGTTTAATGTGGACCTTGAACTGCCGAATTTTCTTACACGGTAAAGGCAACTTAAACGCACCAGGTCGGGTAATCCCGTATCCTGTTGCACACTCCAGGCGCAGCAAAGTAGCACGGTTTCAAACAGGCTCACCCCTGAAGAAAACGTTTATTACTCTAGCTAAAAAAAAGACCGCCAGTAGGGTTTGTCAGTCTTTTTTAAATTTTAGACGTGAGAAAACAATCGCTTACCGTTTATCGGGCGATTCAGGTTTTAATCGTCAGCGAAAATAAAGCTTGCCTGGAGACATCACCAGTGGTAAAAATTTTTACCACTGAATCACAACATCTGCGTAGAGGCTAATAATGCATAAATCACGCCACGCTGTTGCAGCATATGGACTTGCCCTCATTGGTTTAGCAGCTTCCCAAGTTGCCACTGCCCGTGATCTAACGATTGTCTCCTGGGGAGGCAACTTTCAGGACGCACAGCGCGAGCTTTTTTTTGCACCTTTTGCCAAACAAACCGGCAAAAAAGTACTCGACCAAAGCTGGGACGGCGGAGTGGGCGTGCTCGACGCCAAAGTCAAAGCTGGCAACCCTAACTGGGACGTAGTCGAAGTAGAAGGTGAAGACCTTGTACTGGGCTGCGAGTCCGGGCTCTATGAAAAAATTGACTGGGCCAAAATCGGCAACAAAGCTGATTTTATTCCCGAAGCGGTGAGCGACTGCGGTGTCGGCAACATCGTCTGGAACACCGGCCTGTCGTGGGACGGTGACAAGCTCAAGACCGAGCCGACCTCGTGGGCCGACTTCTTTGACCTGGAAAAAATCCCGGGCAAACGCGGCCTGCGCAAAGGCCCTAAATACGCACTTGAGTTCGCGCTGATTGCTGATGGGGTCAAACCTGCCGACGTGTACAAAGTGTTGCGCACCCCGGAAGGCGTCGATCGTGCCTTCAACAAACTGGGCACCATCAAGTCGGACATCGTGTGGTGGGAAGCCGCAGCACAACCGCTGCAAATGCTGTCTGCCGGCGACATCGTGATGAGCTCGTCGTATAACGGCCGCATCACCGGTTTTAACACCAACGAAGGCAAAAACTTCAAGTTCCTGTGGAACGGCAGCGTATCGGCCATCGACTCCTGGGCTGTGCTCAAAGGCAGCGAGAACAAAGCCGAAGCCATGGACTTCATCGCCTTCGCGAGCAAGCCCGAAGCACAGGCCAAGCTGCCCAAGTACATCGCCTATGGCCTGACCAACAAGAACGCCAACGAATTTGTTCCGGCAGACTTGAAGCACACCCTGCCCACCACCCCGGAAAACCTCGCGCAGTCGATCCCTATCGATGTCGAGTTCTGGGTTGAGAACATCGAACCGCTGACCGAGCGTTTCAACGCCTGGGTCGCCCAGAAGTAAACCCCCGCCTCTTGGTCACCCTGCCACTGGTTCCCCGGTGGCAGGTCCACGACGTTATCTGCGCGCCGGTGCCTCTCATCATGATGAGCGAGCATGCCCTGGCGAAGATGCTGTGCGCCTGCTCTCAAGTGAGGATGGTTACGTGAAACACTTGGTCAGTTTTAAAAATATTCAGAAGACCTACGACGGCATACGCCCCGTGGTCAAGGATTTGAACCTCGATATTAAAGAAGGCGAATTTGTCACCCTGCTGGGCCCGTCCGGGTCGGGCAAAACCACCAGCCTGATGATGCTGGCCGGCTTCGAAACGCCGACCCATGGCGAGATTTACCTGAACGACAAGCCGCTGCACAACCTTGCGCCGCACAAGCGCAACATCGGCATGGTGTTCCAGAACTACGCGCTCTTCCCGCACATGACCATTGAGCAAAACCTGGCCTTTCCGCTTTCTGTCCGCAAAATGAACAGCGTCGACAAAAAGCACAAAGTCAGCCGCGCTCTGGACATGGTGAAACTCACCGAATTCGCAAAACGCTACCCCGCGCAACTGTCGGGTGGCCAGCAGCAACGTGTCGCCCTGGCCCGTGCGCTCGTGTTTGACCCCAAACTGGTGCTGATGGACGAACCGCTGGGCGCCCTCGACAAGCAATTGCGCGAACACATGCAACTGGAAATCAAGCACCTGCACCAGCAGTTGGGCCTGACCGTGGTGTACGTGACCCACGACCAAAGCGAAGCCTTGACCATGTCCGACCGCGTGGCGGTGTTCAACGACGGCGTGATCCAGCAGATCGACACCCCGACCGCCATTTACGAGGCCCCGAACAAAAGCTTTGTGGCGCAATTTATCGGCGAGAACAACACCTTGCTCGGCACCTTTATGTATTGCGACGAGCAGTATGCAGTGGCGCGTCTGGATGACGGCAGCCTGATCCGCGCCGTGCCGGTGGCCGAGTGCCAGCCGGGCGACCAGGTGGCCCTGTGTATTCGCCCCGAGCGGGTAGTGGTCGGCCCGGCGGGCAGCACGCCGCTGACCGCGCGCATTCAGGAATACATCTACCTGGGCGACCACGTGCGCATGATCACCGAAATTGCCGGGCAGCCGAACTTCATGGTCAAGCTGCCGGCCTCGCACATGAACAACAGCTGGACGGTTGGCAGTTCGATTTCACTTTCCTGGTCACCAGAGCACATCCGCGCTCTGGACGTGACCAAGCACTGAGATGTCGATCATGAGTCAGCCCGCCGCCACTCAATCCGGCCAGACCCAGGAGCAGACGCCCAGTCTCAGGGCCAAGCTCAGAAAGTCCGAACGTTCTTACACGTTCAAATCCCTGCTGCTGATCGCACCGCTGTTTCTGTTTGTGCTGGTGTGCTTTGCTTTCCCCATCGGCACCCTGCTCTCGCGCAGCGTCGATAACCCCGATGTGAACACCGCGCTGCCGGCCACCGTTGACGCGCTTGCCCTCTGGAAAGGCAAATCGCTGCCGAACGAACACACCTTCGAGGCACTGGTCAGCGACCTGGGCAACGCCAAAGAGAACGGCCAGATCGGCGCTTTGGCTAAGCGCTTGAGCTATGAAATCCCGGCTTACCGCACCCTCATCACCAAAACCCTGCGCAACCTGCCGGCCAGCGACGTGGCGTCCAAACGCGACGCGCTGATTGCCATCGACAGTTCGTGGGGCGAGCTTAATTACTGGAAGGCCCTGAAGCAGGCATCGGCGCCGCTGACGCCTTACTTCTTGCTGGCCGCCCTTGACCAGCGTGTCGACTCTGCCACCGGCAACATCGTCAAGGCCGACCCAAACCAGTCGATCTATGTGGACATTTTTGCCCGCACCTTTGCCATTGGCGCCGTGGTCACCCTGCTCTGCCTGGTACTGGGGTTCCCGGTGGCGTACTGGCTGGCCACCTTGCCAGAGGGCAAAAGCAACCTGCTGATGATCTGCGTGCTGCTGCCGTTCTGGACCTCGCTGATCGTGCGCACCGCCGCCTGGGTGGTGTTGTTGCAGTCCGATGGCTTGATCAACCGTTCGTTGATGTTTCTGGGCCTTATCGACGCGCCGGTGCAACTGGTGTTCAATCGCACCGGGGTGATCATCGCGATGACCCATGTGCTGCTGCCGTTCATGATCTTGCCGCTGTACAGCGTGATGAAAAACATCCCCGGCAACTACGTGCGGGCGGCTATTTCGCTGGGCGCGCACCCGTTCGTGGCGTTCTGGCGAGTATATGTGCCGCAGACCTTCGCGGGCCTGGCTGCCGGTGCGCTGCTGACCTTCATTCTTGCCATTGGTTACTACGTGACCCCGGCCCTGGTGGGCGGCGCTGCGGACCAGATGGTCAGCTACTTCGTCGCGTTCTACACCAATAAAACCGTTAACTGGGGCATGGCGTCTGCACTCGGCAGCCTGCTGCTGCTTGCCACCCTGTTGTTGTATGGGGTGTACGGCAAACTTACCCACCCTAACCAGGCGAGGTCATGACCATGTTGCCGCCTTATGCCTCCAAAGCCGAAAAACTGGCCCGCTTCGGTCTGGTAACAATCTGCCTGTTGGTGCTGCTGTTTTTGATTATCCCGGTGCTGGTGATCATTCCGCTGTCGTTCAACTCGTCATCGTTCCTGACCTACCCCATGGACGGGTTTTCGTTGCGTTGGTATGAAGAACTGATGTCGTCCCAGGAGTGGCGTCAGGCTTTTAAAAACAGCTTTGTCATCGCCCCCGCCGCTACGGCACTGGCCATGATCTTCGGCACCCTGGCGTCTGTGGGGCTGTGCCGGGGCAACTTTCGCTTTAAGGGCGTGATCATGGCGTTTCTAATTTCGCCCATGATCGTGCCGCTGGTGATCGTTGCAGTCGGCCTGTACTTCTTCTTTGCCAAGCTGCAATTGCTCAACAGCTACACCGGTCTGGTTCTGGCCCATGCCATGCTCGGCGTGCCGTTTGTGGTCATCACCGTCAACGCGACGTTGCAGGGTTTTGACAACAACCTCAGCCGGGCCGCCGCCAGCCTGGGCGCCCCGCCGCTGACGGTGTTTTTCAAAGTGATCCTGCCGCTGATTGCCCCCGGCGTGATCTCGGGAGGGCTGTTCGCGTTTGCCACCTCGTTTGATGAAGTCGTGGTCACGCTGTTTTTGTCCAGCCCGTCACAGCGCACCTTGCCCTTGCAGATGTTCTCGGGCATTCGAGAAAACATCAGCCCCAACATTGCCGCAGTCGCCACCATCATGGTCATCCTGTCGGTATTAATGCTGCTGACCCTCGAAGTCCTGCGACGACGCAACGAAAAACTAAAAATCAAACAACAATAACCCATGCCATACACCTTCCCGGGCCCAACAGCCCGGGGCGGGTAACGCTTGTCCAAATTCAGAGGTTTTTATGCCGAATCTAGTGGGTGATGTTTCCAGCGCAGCCCGCATCCTGCCTGATCTCAAGGGTGAAAAACTGTTTATCCGCAACGGCAAAGGCGCCTACCTGTGGGATGACCAGGGCCGCCAATACATCGACACCGCGCTGGGCTTTGGCGCGGTATTGCTGGGCCATTCCAATGACGCCGTCAATGCGGCGGTCGTGCAGGCACTGAGCGACAGTGCGGCGCCGTCATGGGCCCATGTGCGTGAGCATGGCGCGGCGACGGCGCTGGCCAGCCACACCGGCGAACTGAGCAAAGTCATCTTCACCAACTCGGGCAGCGAAGCGGTGCACCTGGCCTGCCGCGCAGCGCGTGCCTACACCGGTCGCGGCAGAATCGCCAAAATGGCGGCGGGTTTTGATGGCTGGTTCGATGACATCAGCTACGGCAACGTCACCTCCAAAGAAGCGAGCTTTAGCGACGGCAAGCGCCCGTCTACAGAGCGCACCACCCTGCTGCGTTTTAACGACTTTGACGATGTTGAACGCCTGTTTGCCGAAGACAGCAACATTGCTGCGGTGATTCTGGAGCCGATGCTGGCCAATGCGGGCTGCATCATGGCCTTGCCGGGCTACCTCAAACACGTCCAAGACGTAGCCCACCGCCACGGTGCACTGGTGATCAGCGACGAAGTGCTGATGGGCTTTCGCCTGTACCCGGGCCTCGCGGCCCTGCAAGAAGGCCTGGACCCGGACATCGCCAGCGTTGGCAAAGCCATTGGCAACGGCGTACCGGTGTCGGCGGTCGTCGCCAAACCGCACATCTTCGCGGGGTTTGAAGAAGGCCGGGTCATCCGCGGCGGCACCTTCAGCGGCAACCCCATGGCCTGCGCGGCCGTGACCACCACCCTGGCGCAACTGGACAGCGTTGACTACCCGCAACTCATCGCCCGTGGCGACGCCTTGCGTGGCGCCATTGAAAGCATCTTTAAAAGCCACGGCATCACCGTGAGCACCAGCGGCTACGGCAACGTCTTTGGCATCTGGTTGGGCGCTGTTGTGCCGAGCACCTACGAACAAGCTGCGCAAATCGCCAACCCCTCGTTTACCAAAGCCCTGCACCTGGCATTACGCGAAGCGGGCGTACTGATCATGCCGTCGCCGTACGGCCGGTTGTACATCTCCTTCGACCACACGGACGAAGTGATCGAAGAAATCAAAACCGCGTTCGAACATGCGGCGGTTGAATTGAGTGCTGCGTATAGCGATTGAGCGTGCGGGCGTACGCAATACACCTGTAGGAGCGAGCTTGCCTCGCGATCTTTTGATCTTTCGCAGCCTTCGTGCCTCGTCGGCGACTACGGGCGGGCGCGGTCAACGTGTAGGAGCCGCCGAAGGCTGCGATCTTTTGATCTTGGCCCCTTTTACGGCCGCTGCGCGCCCGATCACAGCCTCGTACCTCGTCAGCGGCTACAGGTGCGCAATACAACTGTAGGAGCGAGCTTGCTCGCGATCTTTTGATCTTTCGCAGCCTCGTGCCTCGTCAGCGACTACGGGCGTACGCGGTCAACGTGTAGGAGCCGCCGCAGGCTGCGATCTTTTGAGTTTGGCTCTTTTACGGCCGCTGCGCGCCCGATCGCAGCCTCGTACCTCGTCAGCGGCTACAGGTGCGCAATACAGCTGTAGGAGCGAGCTTGCCTCGCGATCTTTTGATCTTTCGCAGCCTCGTGCCTCGCCAGCGACTACAAGCGTACGCGGTCAAAGCGTAGGAGCCGCCGAAGGCTGCGATCTTTTGATCTTGGCTCTTTTACGGCCGCTGCGCGCCCGGACGTAGCCTCGCAAGGCTCGTCAACTGCTACGGGCGTACCACGTCTCACGTAAAACATCTCTGCTCGCGCAATAACGTCTCCAGCTCTTTTGTCGGCAATGGTCGGCTCAACAGGTAACCCTGGACTTGATCACAGCCGTTCTCGGTCAAAAACGCCAACTGCTCACAGTTTTCAACGCCTTCTGCAATCACTTGCAAGTTGAGGCTGTGGGCCAGTTCGATGATGGTGCGGGTAATGGCCGCGTCCTGGGCGTTGTGCGGGGCTTCGCGGATGAAAGCGATGTCGATTTTCAATTTATCAATCGGGAAACGACTCAAGTAAGCAAGGCTCGAATACCCCGTGCCAAAGTCGTCTATGGAGATCTTCAACCCGATGTCGCGCAACGCCAGCAAGCTGGCGATGGTCTCCGGGGTGTTGAACATCAAGGAGCTTTCGGTCAACTCCAACTCCAACCATTTAGCCTCGATTTGATGTTCATCCAGCGAGCGCTGGATGTTTTCTACTAAATCCCCTTCGGTTATCTGCTGCGCCGAGACGTTGACCGCCACTTGCGACACGCCCAAACCGGAGCGCTGCCAACAGGCAATTTGCTTACAAACACTGGCAATCACCCACTGCCCCACCATGGAGATAAGCCCCATGTCTTCCAGAATCGGCACAAACACCGACGGCGCCACGCTCGGCAAACCCGGCCGATGCCAGCGCAACAGCGCTTCAACCCCACACAGGGTGCCGTCGCGCAGGCTTATCTTCGGCTGGTAATACAGCTCAAACGCCTGCTTGCGTACCGCATCACGCAACGCCGTTTCGAGTTCTTGGCGGGCCTGGACTTCGACGTTCATTTGCGCGGTGTAAAACCGGTAGGTGTCCCTGCCCGCCTGTTTGGCCCGACTCATCGCGGTGCTGGCCTGTTTGATCAGCCCCTCGGCGTCGGCGCCATCATCGGGGTACAGGGCAATCCCGATACTGGCAGTCAGGGTCACGTCTTGCTCCTGAACCCTGAACGGCTCGCGCAGTACTTCACGAATACGGTCCACGATCTGTTTAGGTCCCGTCTGGCCTTTGCGGATCATCAAGATCAAGGCCAATTCGTGACCGTCCATACGGCCCAAGGTATCGGAGACGTTAAGGCAGTTGGACAACCGACGGCAAAACTCGGCCAGCACCTGATCACCAATCAAATGCCCCCACACGTCGTTGAAGCTTTTAAAGTCATTCAGATCGACCGTGCACACCGCCAGTTGCCAGCCTCTAAGCTCGGCCTGGGTCAGGCCCATTTGCAAGGTGGTGTAGAAAAGGTTGCGGTTGGGCAAGCCGGTCAGCGGGTCGTAGTTGGCCATTTTCAACAGGCGCTCGTCGCTGCCCATGGCGGAACGAAACCGCTCAACGTCGATGGTGCGCTTCTGCAATTGCTGCTCGAGCATCAAGCTGTGCACCACCTGATGATCGCCAAAGGCCTTGAGCCTGAGCAGGTTGCGCACCTTGAGCCACAGTTCATCATTGACCACCGGCTTGCTGAGCACCTCTTCGGCGCCCGCCTCCAGCCCTGAAAGCCGCGCGCTTTGCTCGCTGAGGCCCGACAGCATGATGATCGGGATATTCGCGGTCGCCACGTTCGCCTTGATATGCCGGGCCACCTGGTAACCGTCCATCCCCGGCATCATGGCATCGAGCAAGATCAAGTCGGGCGGTTGCCTGGCCACCATGGCCAGGGCCATTTCACCCGAAGGGGCGCTCAGCGTTTGATAGCCTTGATCCTCCAGCATGATCTCCAGCAACTTACGGATGCCTTCGTCATCATCAACAATTAACAGTGTGGCCGGCGTTGTAGGCATGAAGAGTCCTCAATTCAGTCGGCCCGGGTTTCCAGCCTTGATCGGCCTTCGGTCAGTGTATTCACCGTGTGGAACCCCTTACCGCCGGAGCTCTCGCTTTAAGTGGGTTGGAGTAAAGCACCCTTCTCAGGGTTTCTCCATGCGGGCGCTCTACAAAATCTATGCCAGCCACCACCGGGCCAAGGCATGCTTCAAATAAAGGCAACATTCAAACGAAACCGTTGCCAATTTAAGCAATGGCAAACAGCCAAAAACTGCGAAACAAAGCATCGGCAGCGCTAAAAAATCAGCCGTTTCGTACGACACTTCGCTTTCAATTGCGCGAAACTTCCGAGAAAATCCCGTTCGCTTGCGCCTGTCCAGTTCGAGGCATAGTCTCGGCCCATCGCTGTCCATCAGCGGTTGGGTTTAGTCGCCCGGCAAGTGATCAGGCGCAAGGCGCCACCTGTGCGAGGCGTTTTTTTTCGGCCGCGTTTTATGGTGGCCGTGCGCAGGGCGCCTTCGGGCGCGCCGGGTTTCCTGATCACCGGTCGACTAACCTGCGTACGGCTGCCACCCACTCGTTTAGTCGCGACAGGTGACAGCTCCTTTAAGTGATTAGGAGTTGTACCCATGAAAAAGATTGTCCCCGATCCACCCACCCTTCCCTTGCTTGATGCTGCCCAGTGCAACGATGTGCTGTTAGACCGTGCGGCCGCCGAGCGCGCGCTGGACTTTTACCTGCTCGAACCCAAACCTCCACGACACGTGGATCTGGCCACGTATGTCATCCCGGACAGCGTCAATTTAGAAGCGGCTTTGGCCCAAGCGTCAGACTTGTTGCGCTGCGCGGGTGCCTCCGCGAGTGAGGCAGGAAATGGCATGAGCGGGCATGCGCGCAGTTTGGTGTTATCAACCATGCACCTGGTGGAGCTGGCCAGGGCGTACGTCGATAAGTCGCTGGATGGTTTAACCACGCACTAAAGCAGCACGCGCCTGCTTGGCGACAGGCGCGTCAGCCCAACCGTGTATTCATGCAAACACCTCACCCCACCCGCCACAGTTGGTCCAGCCGCGTGGTATAGCCCTGGCTCATCAAGTCACGGCGCATGGCCCACTCCGGATGGCTCGGCACACTGGCCGTGCGCAACGTGCCACGCCCCCAGCGCCCGTTGATCTCGTCCAGCACCGCCATCACCCGCGACGCCTCCGCAGGCTGGTTAATCGCAAACAGATCATCGGTAAACTCGCCCGGCTGGCGCAGATCCAGCAACAGCACCTCTGCCTTGCTGTATTTAAAACCCGGCCGAAACACCAACTCCACCGCATCAACCGCGGCTTTGGTGAGCAAGCGCACGTCGTCGGTCGGGTACGGCAACGTCACCACCACACCATTGGCGTACTTGGCCTCATCGGGGTTGAACATCCCCGTACGAATACTCACCCGCACCTTGCGGCAATAAGAACGCTGGGCCCGAAGCTTCTCGGACGCGCGCATCATATAAGTCGCGACCGCTTCTTTAATAGGCGCCATGGCGGTCAGGCGCTTGCCGAACATGCGGCTACAGCAGATCTCTTGTTTGGGCGGGTCTGGCTCGTCCAGCTCCAGGCACGACGTACCGGCCAGCTCGCGGGCGGTTTTCTCCATCACCACGCTAAACTTTTTGCGCAGCATCCATGGCTCAGCACTGGCCAGATCCATGGCCGTCATAATGCCCATGCCTTGCAAATGCAGCGTCATGCGCCGGCCCACACCCCACACCTCCGCCACCGGCGTATTACGCAGCACCCAACTGCGCTCACGCTCGCCACACAAATTAACCACCCCGCCTGTACGCGCC
This sequence comes from Pseudomonas sp. HY2-MNA-CIBAN-0224, assembly GCF_040310285.1. Taxonomy (NCBI): domain Bacteria; kingdom Pseudomonadati; phylum Pseudomonadota; class Gammaproteobacteria; order Pseudomonadales; family Pseudomonadaceae; genus Pseudomonas; species Pseudomonas sp. HY2-MNA-CIBAN-0224. Next base: position 43,039 of record NZ_JBEOPQ010000020.1, read on the forward strand.
TGCAGCCGCTTGGCCGTGTAGTTGGCCAACTTGGCCAGGGTTTTGGTCGGGGCAATGCCCACCCCCACCGGGATCCCCGTGCACTGCACAATTTTGCTGCGTAACTGGCGCCCCACCTCGCTGGGGTCGGTGATGCCGGTCAAATCAGCAAAACACTCATCAATGCTGTACACCTCGACGGCGGGCAACTGAGACTCGATCAGGCTCATCACCCGCTCGCTCATATCGCCGTACAGCGCATAGTTGGACGAGAACGCAACGATCCCCAACGCCTCCAGCCGATCCTTGATCTGAAAATACGGCTCACCCATTTTTATGTGCGGCTTGGCGTCATAACTGCGCGCAATCACGCAGCCATCATTGTTGCTCAGCACCACAATCGGCACCTTGGCCAGGTCCGGGCGAAACACCCGCTCACAACTGGCATAAAAACTATTGCAGTCAATCAGCGCAAACACCGCAGGCGACTTAGTGGCCATGGCTGCGCACGCTATACGTAATCACACCCCAAATAGACAAATCATCGCCCTCCAGCACATGGTGGTCGGGGTACTTGGGGTTCTCGGAGCACAGCACCACCCGCTTGCCACGAATACTCAGCCGCTTACAGATCGGCTCGTTATTAAGCAAAGCCACCACCACATCCCCGTCTGCCGCCTCAATAGAGCGATCAACCACCGCCAGGTCACCCGAAAAAATCCCCACCCCCTGCATGCTGTCGCCATCAATCGTCACCAGATACACATGCGGGGCACGCAGGCTTAACACCTCATCCAGCGAGATGGGCTGCTCCATATGGTCCGTCGCCGGCGACGGAAACCCCGCCGGGATCTTGAACGTACACAGCGGCAAGCGAACGCTGCCTTCAACAAGAGGACCCAAGAGAGAGAAACCCATGACACGCGCCTTTCCATAAACTGTACATGCATACAGTAGACTGCGACGTAAGAGCCCGGTCAATTTTTATGTCAGAAATTTCGACAGGTGGAGCCAGCTGTATCCCAAATTGGCAAAACGCATACCCGACCTAAATACTCTGCTTTATCGCTGTGCGATATCTGGAGCAATTGCACTAACTTGAAGCGAATATCAGATTCGCCCTAACACATTTAGCGCGCATTAGTAGTGTCAAACTCTGCAACAACAAGGCGTAATGCAAGGCTATTTACCGCTTATCGCTTAAATTGATGTTTTGATATCAACATCAATATCACAGTGCCACCAACACTAAATTTAGGTGAATAGTCATGCAACTTCTGAAGAGCCAAGCCGCAGTTAGCGCCGAATATAAGTAAACAGTTCTACCGCGAGATCGCCCGTGGCCCCTGCACCGGCGCCCGTAGGGCCAGGGCGATGAGCGGGCAGCACCCCGCACCAGAACAGTGCGCACGTTGCCATCTAAAAGGATGGACATCCGCCAATGCACACCCAAGTGGGTGAGCACAAACCCCGGCCCGGACAACGTGCCCTGGAAGCCGCATAAATGCTCATCTGCACCGTAGAAAACAGCGCATCAGGCTTACCTGCCAAAGCAACGTAACAGCACTTAAGGGGTTGATTTGAGCGAGAAAAAAGCCCAGAAAATGTTATTTTTTGTCAAGCTAAAATCGTTGAAAAAGGCTATATATAGCCCCCTGTGTTACATCTTGTACATAAAGGTTGCTCTTAGAGACCCTTCGCCGTTAAAATTTTCGGCACCTCCAACTTCACACCGGCCTTATCTGTAATTAAAACAGAGGGAACTGTTGCCTTGTGAAGGCCATGTCCACATAGCAATTGCTGCACATAGGCTTTTATAGACAGGTACAACCATTGCCCAAACGCGGGCATGGTGGTCGTGACGATTAGTTGAATGCTCTCGCCGGCTGAGCATATTTGGCACAAAGGAAGCTGCCTTGTTTAAACGAATCTTGATTGTCTGCGTCGGCAACATCTGCCGCAGTCCTACCGCAGAACATCTGCTGCGGGTCGCCCTCGCCCCCTCCGGCATCGCCGTGAGCTCTGCGGGCTTGGGCGCCTTGGAAAACCACGCCATCGAAAAAAACGCTCGTGCTGTCCTTGAGAGCAAAGGTCATGTCCTGGGCGACCACAGCGGTACCCAATTGAACTCTTCTCTGATAAATGACTCGGATCTCATCCTTGTCATGGAGAAGAAACACATAGACGGTGTACTGAAAATCGCACCGGAAGCACGCGGCAAAGTCTTGTTGTTGGGTAAATGGCAAAACAACCGTGAAATCGACGACCCCTATCGCCAGGGGAAAGCCGCCTTCGACCATGCGTACGCGCTGATTGAAGAAGCTGTAAACGCATGGGCACAGCGCCTCAAGCGCTGAGCAAATTCTCGAATACTGTGAAGAAAAAGAATCGAATTATGCAGCAAGCTCCCGTGACAAAGTCCCATGACCGCGAAGACGATAACGACGAAATCGACCTTATGGGGTTGCTGGGCACGATGCTCGATCATAAATGGTTGATCGCAAGTGTTACCGGGGCCTTTATGGCTGCGGGCGTGGCGTATGCGCTCTTGGCGACACCGGTGTACCAGGCGAATGCTCTGGTTCAGGTTGAGGCCAAGAAAAATGACATGCTGGGATTCTCAGATGTCAGCAGCATCTTGGGCAAGGAATCGCCATCGACAACTGAATTTGAGCTGATAAAGTCACGCAAAAATATTGGCGCAGCAGTCGACAACCTAAAACTGGATATCCATGTTGAGCCTAAATACTTCCCATTGATTGGTGAATATTTTGCGAGGCGCTTTAAACCTAGCCCAGAAAATACTGTCGCACAACCTTGGCTGGGCATGAATAGTTATGCTTGGGGCGGAGAGCGCCTTGATATTTCTGAGCTGGAACTGCCGCATGATTTACTGGGTAAAGAACTGACCTTGGTAAGCGGTGAAGCAGGCAATTATCTTTTGTTAGATGAAAACAACAACATATTGGTAAAAGGTCAAGTTGGTACGCCCTACGACCAAAATAATATAAAAATAGAAGTAAAAGAGCTACAAGCCAATCCCGGAACCAATTTCAATGTAAGCCGAAACTCTCGACTAAGTACTATCTTGAGTTATCAACAAGCATTGGATGTTGTAGAGCGCGGCAAAGAATCCGGCATGATCGGGCTGGCACTTGAGAATACTGACCCAAATAAAGCGATAAGTATTCTGAATGAAATCGCTCGTCTCTATGTACAACAAAACGTTGAGCGTAGTTCTGCCGAAGCCGCGCAAAGTCTGGGGTTCCTTAACGACCAACTACCCCAAGTCCGTAAAGATCTGGAAAAATCAGAAAATGCGCTGAATGCATTTCAGATCCGTAGTAAGTCGATTGATATCAGCCTCGAAGCTAAAGCCATACTCGACCAAATCGTGGCTTTGGACACCAGCATCTCTACGTTAAAATTGCAGCAAGCAGAAATGGATCGTAAGTTCACACCACAGCACCCTGCTTATCGCGCATTGATGGCTCAACTCGCCGAACTGACAGGTAAACAAAATCGGTTGGCAAAACAAGTTGAAGGCTTGCCTACGACCCAGCAAGAACTATTGAGCCTGACTCGCGACGTAAAAGTCAGCACAGAAATTTATACTCAGTTGCTGAACAAATCCCAAGAGTTGGACGTAATGCGCGCAGGTACGGTTGGCAACGTACGGCTGATCGATACCGCAGATGTAGATCTGCGAACACCGGTCAAACCAAAAAAGGCTCTTATAGTTTTGATTGCAACCTTGTTCGGTGCCTTCCTAGCCATGGGCTATGTGCTATTTCGTAAAGCACTTAATCGCGGTGTGGAGAACCCGGATGATATCGAAAGACTAGGCTTGCCGGTTTATGCTTCGATTCCATTTAGCTCATTGCAAAAAGTCGAAGACGATAAAAGCACTAAAGGTCGAGGCACCCGTGTCACTCCTCTATTAGCCAGCAGCCATCCTACAGATCTAGCCATTGAAGGCTTGCGTAGTCTGCGTACCAGCCTGCATTTTGCCATGCTGGAAGCCGACAATAACCGTCTGATGATTTCTGGTCCAAGCCCAAAAGTCGGTAAATCCTTTATTTCTTCGAACTTGGCTGCCGTGATTGCACAATCGGGACAACGCGTGCTTCTGGTAGACGTGGACATGCGCAAAGGTTACATCCATAAAATGTTTGGCTTTGAGGTCGGAAATGGTTTGTCCGATCTCTTGGCAAAGCGTTGTGACCTAGAGACCGCGACTCATCACACCGAAATAGAAAATCTCGATGTAATCGTCCGTGGGCAAATCCCACCGAATCCATCGGAGCTTCTGATGCACAAGAACTTCACCGAGTTCCTTAATCAAGTCAGCGCTAAATATGACCTGGTCATTCTCGACACACCGCCCTTCTTGGCCGTAACCGATGCAGCCATTGTTGGCCGCCAGTCCGGCACCAATTTGATTGTGACCCGTTTCGAACTAAACCCGGCTCGGGAAGTTGAACTGACCATGCGCCGCTTTGCACAAAACGGTATTGACCTAAAAGGCGCCATCTTCAATGGCGTCGAAAAGCGTGCTTCCGCTAAATATGGCTATGGGGCATATGGCTACTACAACTACGAATACAAATCAGATAACACTTAATATAGCTAAGCATTGACTACCAATGAGCGCCTTTGACAGTTGAAAGGCGCTCTTTTAGCGTAGAAGCAACAAGAAAATTTAAATTAAAAATATTTAAACCGCTTTCAGGGATTTGCGAATAATCCTGGGGCGGTAGCGTGCCCAATCTATATAACTTGCTCTATCCAATGTTCCTGTAGATCGCCATACAGCTTCAGCAAGAAACCATCTCTCAATTGTTTACAATCTGCTTTATGTTTAAAGGGAATCGACATGAAAGTCACAGTTTTTGGCATCGGTTACGTCGGCCTCGTTCAAGGTGCAGTACTCGCCGAAGTCGGCCACGATGTCGTATGCATTGATATTGATGCCAACAAAGTCGAACGCCTCAAACAAGGCCACATCCCAATTTACGAACCTGGCCTCGAAGCACTGGTTAAAGAAAACTACGCTTCAGGCCGGTTGAATTTCACCTCCGATGCTGAAGCCGGAGTTAAACATGGCGAAGTGCAATTTATTGCCGTCGGCACACCTCCAGACGAAGACGGTTCGGCAGACCTTAAGTATGTGCTAGCAGTTGCTGAAACCATCGCCAAGCATATGGAACGCCCGCAAATCATCATCGACAAATCGACGGTGCCAGTCGGTACAGCCGATAAAGTAAGCCAGCGCATCGCACACGTGCTATCCCAGCGCCAGCGTGAAGATTTGACATTCGATGTCGTGTCCAACCCAGAGTTTTTGAAAGAAGGCTCCGCTGTAACAGACTGCATGCGCCCGGACCGTATAGTGATCGGCACCAGTTGCACAGCCACTGAAGATGTAATGCGCGAGCTGTACGCGCCGTTCAATCGCAACCACGAAAAAATCATCGTCATGGATGTGCGCAGCGCTGAACTCACCAAGTACGCAGCCAACTGCATGCTCGCAACAAAAATCAGCTTTATGAACGAAATGGCCAACCTTGCAGAAATGCTCGGTGCAGATATAGAAATGGTACGCCAGGGCATTGGTTCTGACCCGCGCATTGGTTATCAGTTTTTGTATGCCGGCGTAGGTTATGGCGGATCATGCTTCCCGAAAGATGTACAAGCGCTGATCCGTACCGCAGACAGTATCGACTACGATGCTAAAGTGCTCAAAGCCGTAGAAAGCCGCAATGATGAACAGAAGTCTGTATTGTTCAAAAAAATATTTAAACACTTCAATGGTGACCTAAAAGGTAAAACCTTCGCACTCTGGGGTCTGAGCTTCAAGCCTAACACCGATGATATGCGCGAAGCTCCGAGTCGAGTATTAATGGAAGCTTTGTGGAAAGCAGGGGCCAAAGTGCAAGCTTTTGACCCAGAGGCCATGGAAGAAACCCAGCGTATTTATGGCAGCCGTGATGATCTGACTCTGTGCGGAACTAAAGAATCGTCGCTGAAAAATGCAGATGCATTAATCATTGTTACCGAATGGCAAGCATTTAAAGCTCCTGACTTCGAACTAATTAAACAACAACTCCATGAACCTATTATTTTTGACGGCAGAAATATTTTTGAACCAAGTCGAATAAAAAAGAAAGGCATTACGTACCGTTCAATTGGTCGCTAAGACTTAACTTGCTACATATTGCCATACAGCATGAGCATTGATGTCTATGACCACTGCAGTAAAAAAAATACGAAACTTTATCACTGGGGGCTCAGCCCTACGCCGTCATTTAGTCCGAGCTGCAGCTGGTAGTTTAGCACTTAGTCTTTCCTCCAAGACATTGATGCTTCTTACAAGCATCTTTCTAGCCCGTTGGCTAGGGGCGGAAAGCTATGGATTCTATGTATCATCAATGGCTGTACTAACATTACTTAGCGTTTTTGCCACGCTGGGTTTCCCTACATTAGTTATTAGATTATTTAGCAGTTACCGTGCACATCAAGAATGGGGCTTGATGCGGGGTTTACTTGAACGCACCGGGCAACTAACATTAATAGCTTCACTTTTACTTGCGGGTTTGGGAGCCATTGTCGTATGGCTGTTAAGTGACTCCTTAGCATCTTCCTACACATACTCTCTTTGGTGGGCAATGGCGTTACTGCCTATCGTTGCTCTAGGAGCATTGCGCTCAGCACTATTAAGAGGGCTACACTATGTAGTTTTAGGCCAGCTTTCTGAAAACCTGTTAACACCTGGGCTGTTCATGATATTTATAAGTGCTTGGGTTGGGTTCTCTCAAGCTCTTTCTTTAGAGTTGACTTCAGAAACTGTAATGGCAGCGCGATTTATCGCAGCTGCGATAAGCTTCTTAGTTGGTGCTTGGCTTCTGGTTAGACGTATACCTAAAGAAATTCGTAACTCGACGCCCCGCTTTGAAATGAAAGCATGGTCTAAATCCTCTATACCTCTACTATTTATAGTAGGGACGGGCATTATCGGATCACAAATTAATATGCTTATACTGTCAGGGCTTCAAAGCCCTGAATCTGCTGGCATATACCAGGTGGCAACACGGGGAGCAGAATTGGTTGCCTTCTCACTTGTCGTAGTCAATATGGCAATACAACCAACCATTTCAAAGCTCTACTCTCTAGGCGAAATGCAAAATCTCCAAAGAGTCATCACAATTGCAGCACGTGGGACCCTAGGATTAGCTATACCCTTTGCATTGATTTTGGGAGTGTTTGCCGAACCTCTTTTAGGTACTGTATTTGGTTCTGAATTTGAGCGTGGCGCCTCTAGCCTAACAATTTTATGTGTAGCACAAGTTATAGCCGCAGCATCTGGATCTGTCGGCCAAATTTTATATATGACAGGCCACGAGCGTGATGCTTCAATTGGTATTTTCATTGGATTTGCAGTAAACATCATTGCTAGTTTGATTTTCATCCCCATATGGGATATTGCAGGCGCAGCAACTGCGTCAGCACTAAGCATAATATCGTGCGAAGTAGTACTTGCATATCTCGTACGAAAGCGTACGGGACTAAACTCCACGGTATTCTGAAATACACCAAGGTACTGAACCTCATACTGATGACGAACGTTCACAGCAAATAAATTTAACGTATGAGATTCTAAAGATAAGTTATCAACAACAAAAATCATCGATTCTAAAAATACACGTCCAGAGAACACTAAAGCGGCGCCTAAACCTACGAAGAAAAACAAACACCACCATTGTTTGCAACTAATGACAATTATATAAGTATCAAACAATCAAACAAATAGCCACTTATGCAAATTAAAGCCATGAAAAAAATCGCCTATCTTATACTTGCTCATAGTGACGCTACACATCTCAACGCCTTAGTTAAGTCTCTAAGCACTTATGCAGATATTTATATACATTTAGATATCAAAGCGAATTTATCTGATTTTGTATCCGCTTGCCCAAAAACCGTTACTTTCATCGAAGATCGAGTGAATGTAGCGTGGGCTGGTATTTCCATGGTTGATGCGCTACTAAATTTAATTAAAGCTGTTTTACCATTCTCAGAAAACTACACCCACTTCGTATTTATCACAGGCTCGGATTACCCAATAAAACCAGAAAAACAGATTTTCGAAATATTTGTATCAGAGCCTGAAAGACAATTCATCAAATACATTGATATGCGGGAGTCACCAGAGCATTACTTAAAGCTCATTACACATAAACAATTTTTAGAACCCTTTACAAACAGTAAAAATAAAATACTAAACTTAGCTGATAAATCGGTAAGAAAAGCTCTGCGCAAGCTAGGTATTCCAAACAAGTGGAGCAACAAAGTTATTCCTTACTTTGGACATACTTGGTGCGCACTGACACCTCAATGCTGCGAATACATTCTAGATTATCACAACGACAATCCTTGGTTTTACGAGTCCAACAAACAAACTTTTTCCCCTGACGAGCACTACTTCCATACGATAATTGGCAACTCACCATTCAATTCAAAAGCAGACGGGCTACAGGCTTATGAAGGCAGAGGTCTATGGCGGTTAGTAAATACACATCTAATATGTCCGTCTTTGCAAAAATGGTACACCCTAGACGACTGGGAGCAAATCATCTCATCTGACAAGCTATTTGTAAGAAAAGTAAACTCTATCAGTGGGGGCAGCTTAGTTGAAGAGATTGACGCACAGATACTTATAAACTCTCCTGTAGCAAGTAAGGATATTAATAAGTAATGAGATCTAACCCAGCTTTACCAAAATCAATTAATAAAAATTTCTGGCGCCCAGACTTAGTATCCATTGGCATAGCTTTATTCTTTTTCGCAGCAACAGTCAAGCCTGGATACGACCTCGAGTTTGAAACAATAACATATAGCGGCATAATACTAATACTCAAAAGCTACAGCCCTTTCATTGGGGCTATAGGGCTATTAACCCTATTTTTCTCTTGGATGCGAAAACCAAGACTAATATCATTCAACATCATTTATCCAGCCATCTGGTTACTTGCTTTTAAACTAGCACTTACTCTAAGACTACTGACCACAGCTCAAAATGGACTTGAACACGCAATATCTTTCATATGCATTCTCGCACTGTACTTCATAGTCTCGTCGCGAAACGGCACAGCTCGCAGCGAAGAACATTACAAGTCTATCATCAAAGGGTTATATTACTTCGCAAGTATAGTTATAGTCCTTAACACGTATCTATTATTTTTTGAATATTCAACGAGTAGTTGGAAAGGTCGTTTTTTAGGACTTTTTCAACACCCTAATTTTGCAGGCGTAAGCTTTGCAATATGCGCATCAATAATTATAGATTTTAACATAACCTTTAAAAAAATAGGAAGAAAAGGCTTTAATAGCTCACTTTCAATTGTCTTACTCATTCTCTCAGTAGTACTCGTCATGGCGAGTGGTTCCCGCACAGGAATACTTGGCCTGATAGGAGCTGGATTGGGGTATGCATATGTTCAGAAGTACCTCAAGACAAGCACTATTTTAATACTGGCCTTTATTGCACTTATTATAACGCTTTCAATCGACTCAATTATTGAATTTTTGGAGCAGCTCATACCAGGAATTCAGAGAATGACCGAGGCAGGTAATACACGTAACGAAGTATGGGTATCCATGTGGAATAACTTTACTGCCAACCCATTTTTCGGAGCTGGCTCTAACACACAGGGCACCGCAGGATCGTATTTACGGGTATTAGCACAAGGAGGGCTACTCACAGGCATACCACTGCTTGTATGTCTGATTTTATGTATTGCAAGATCACTTCGAAACAGAGGGTGCTTTTCCTTTCGCAAGGCCTGGCTACCAGGACTCTTGTGCATATTAACAACTAGCATTACAGAGGGATATCTTGCTGACGCACTCAGCCTAGGTATTTTATACTTTGCACTAATCGTTTTTGTATTAAGTATACGAGAACCAGTCCGCATATAAATACACAACCTAATACAAGACGACTAATAAATATGAACACCACCAAAAACTCTCCAAGGAAGCACACTGTTTTCTATATACAACCAATTTTAGCTGGGTATAGAGCACCGATAATTAAAAAACTGGCAAGCATTTTCGAGACATCTGCTTTTTATGACAACTCGGATGCAATAAAACAAGGCCATATGGCCGTCAGTTCAGACAATTCGACAACAGTGCAATCCCCTTCAATATCGCTTCTTGGTGGGCGTTTATTTTATCAAAAAAATGTTGTTCTAAGAGTTTTTCAAGACAAGCCGGATGCCGTGATCACTTTTGCCAACCCTAGATTTATATCATTTTGGATGATAATGATTGCTTGTCGAATATTAAATTTGAAGTTTTATGCTCACGGCCAGGGGCTTTACGCATATACAAATCCAAGCAAATTTCGAAAAATGATGTATAAAACTATATGCAGATACTCTACAAAATATGTGTGCTATACAGAGCTTTCTAAAAAAAGCTTACTAGATGCAGAATGTCTACCGGAAAAACTTATCACGATAAAAAACTCATTAGAACTTGAAACTACTGTCACACCGAATCAAAAAAAATACACTGAAAATGGGGTATTGTTTATAGGCCGCTTACGAGATGGCTGCAGATTAGATATCTTGATCAAAGCAATTCAGCTGTCGCGTAATAACGGGGCAGACCTTGAACTTCATGTGATCGGTAGCGGGCAGTTAACTGATCACTACATGAATCACTACAAAAACATTTCATGGATTCATTGGCATGGTGCAGTACATAATAATCATGACATTGCCAAGATCAGTAAACTGTGCAGAATAGGTTGTTACCCCGGTGATGCAGGCCTGAGTATCGTTCACTATTTAAGCTTAGGGCTTCCACCGTTAGTTCATCACAACATTGAAAATCATATGGGCCCGGAGCCCTCATACATAACAAACAATGAAAACGGCTTTTTATTCGATCCTAAACTCAATGAAGTTGGGCTTTCTGCAGTGTTAGATCATATTTGGCAGCTTCCAACAGAAACAATAAAAAATGTCGCCAACGCTAGTTTCGCTACATACTTAGATCTCAACAATCCACCGATGGGTGACCAGTTTGTAAAACTTGTTCTCGAAAACAAATGTAAGCTATAGATGGAACTAACATGAGAATTTTAAGAGTTATATCTTCAATAGACCCAACAGGTGGTGGCCCAATGGAGGCTGCACGCAAGGTTGACACAACTTTGAAGCACCTTGGGCATCATATTGAACTTGTTTGTTTAGATGATCCAAATGCAAATTTTATTTCAGACTACCCTGTAAAAGCACACGCCCTAGGCCCCTCCAAGGGGAGTTATCAATATAATAAAAAATTAACTCCTTGGCTGGATAAAAATGCCGATTCTTTTGATGCTGTGATAATAGACGGACTTTGGCAATATCATAGTTTTGGTGCGTGGCGTTCGTTAGCCAAAAAAAATGTCCCTTATTTTATATTCACACATGGGATGCTCGACCCATGGTTCAAAAAAACTTACCCTCTAAAACATTTGAAAAAATGGCTTTATTGGCCTTGGGCTGAATACAAAGTTCTGCGAGACGCCAAAGCAGTATTATTTACTTGTGAAGATGAAAAAATCTTAGCTCGCCAGACATTTTGGCTCTATAGAGCAAATGAAGCCGTAACGGCTTTCGGCACAGCAGATGCTCCAGACCGCGGAGCCTATCTTTCTAAAAATTTTTTAGAAACTTATCCTGAACTAAACGGAAAGCGTCTATTACTTTATCTCAGCAGAATACATGAGAAAAAGGGTTGCGACCTATTAATTAAAGCCTTTGCAAAAGCGGCTTACCAAGATGTAAGCCTACAACTTGTCATTGCAGGCCCAGATCAAACAGATTGGTCTCCTACGCTTAAAATCTTAGCTGAACAACAAGGAATATCCGACAGAATTTCTTGGCTGGGAATGTTATCAGGAGATATTAAATGGGGCGCTTTTTACGCAGCTGAAGCTTTTTGCTTACCATCACACCAAGAAAATTTCGGTATCGTTGTTGCAGAAGCTCTAGCGTGTGGCAAACCAGTTCTAATAAGCAATAAAGTAAATATTTGGCGTGAGATTGAATCGGACAAAGCAGGTTTCGTTGATGATGATACCGTCGAAGGAACCACTCGAAATATAAATCGTTGGTTAGCTCTTAACCCGACTAGCTATGCCGATATGTCCGAAAAGGCAAAGCAATGTTTTGCTCAACGCTTTCACATTCGTCGTGCTGCTGAGCGCATGATTGAAATCATTAAAGAAAACAATCATTAAGCCTAAGCGCAATAAATATTTTTTATTACTAATTTATGACACCTCACAAACAGAGGTAACAATCGTCAAACGCCTCGCAATCAATACCCTCCACACAGGAGTAAATTCTTAAATGACCACCGTCTCTCTAAAAGAGAATAAATCACCATTCTCAACAAAAAACAAGGTCGCTAGAGTTCTATGGTGGTTTGCAAACGTATTTTTCTCCCTGACACCATACTGGGCTTTAAATAGCCTGCGCATTGCAACGCTACGAATATTCGGAGCAAAAATAGGTGTTGGATGCGTTGTTTATCCAAGCGCCAAAATTTGGGCACCCTGGAACTTATCCGTAGGGAATTATTCTTGTATCGGCCCATATACTGATATTTATTCTATGGGCCCTATAAAAATAGGAAGCAACGTAACCATAAGTCAGCATGCTGTTATCTGTACAGGAACACATGATATTGCCACCCCGCATAACGATTTAATTATTAAAAGTGTTGAGATAATGGATCAAGCGTGGATATGTGCTTATGCGAAAATTATGCCCGGTGTAACAGTATCAGAAGGTGCGGTTGTAGGAATGGCGGCACTGCTCACAAAAAATGCACAACCGTGGGGTGTTTACGGCGGAAACCCAGCTAAATTACTCAAGGAGAGGGAAGTTCAAAGTGATTGATTACACGCCAACTCAAACAACTCCCTTTTCTGTTAAAGAAAAGATACTAGCTCGAGCATGGAATGTCGTCTGGTTAATTTTCTACCGACCAACACCTTGGTTTATGTATCGCTACAGAGTTTTTCTTCTAAATTTATTCGGTGCAAAAATCGCCTCTACAGCTCACCCGGCAAGTAGTGCGCGCATCGAATACCCATGGCGCTTAACAATGGGGCATCAAGCGTCAGTTGGTGAGCGCTCATGGATCTATTGTCTAGAGGCAATTCATATTGGCGAAAACAGCTGCGTTGGACAAGGATGCCAACTCATCACAGGATCGCACAATTATAAAAGTGTAAATTTCGAACTTGAAAGAAAACCAATTCATATTGGGAAGGGATGCTGGCTCACTAGTGACGTAACTGTATTGATGGGAGTCAACATCGGCGACTACACCGTCGTTGGAATTAAATCTCTCGTCACTAAATCATTGCCTACAAACAAAGTTGCTTTTGGCAATCCGGCTAAAATACACACAGAACGATACCGGGATCACTCATGAGCAACATCTCAGTTGTCATCCTCACCTACAATGAAGATATACATATAAAGCGTTGTATTGAATCAATACTGCCTATTACTAAACATATTTTCGTGGTCGACAGTTTTTCCTCTGACAACACAGTCGAGATTTGCAAGAGCTTTGGAGCCACGGTCCACCAGCGTGCGTGGAAAAATTACGCGGACCAATTTCAGTGGGGGCTGGACAACTGCGACATTAAAACAACATGGGTCATGCGCTTGGATGCTGACGAGCTGCTAAACCCTGCTATGCAACAATCGCTCGCGGCAGCACTGGAGAATGCTCCTCCTTCTACTGTTGGTTTCAACTGTCATCTGAGAAATATTTACATGGGCCGTAAGATTCGATTCGGCGGTTATGACCCCTTGAATCTCTTGCGTATCTGGCGCACAGGATCTGGTCGAATTGAGTCGCGTTGGATGGATGAACATATTGTTCTGAGTGACGGCCAAACTGCACAAGCTCCAGGGGAGATCCTCCACAACCCCTTAAACAACCAACGGTGGTGGACTGAAAAGCATAATAAATATGCTGATCGCGAGATGATCGATATATTAAATAAAAAGTACAATTTCTTTGGAATTGATACTCAAATTAAAAAAACCGGAAACAAACAAGCAAAAATCAAAAGACTCCTCAAAGAAAATATTTATAACAAGCTACCCTTGTTTGTCCGGCCCACTCTCTATTTCATATTTAGATATATTGTATGCCTTGGCTTTCTTGACGCGAAAGAAGGTTTTGCCTACCACTTCTTTCAGGCCTATTGGTATCGTGCTCTCGTTGATGTACGGGTTTTCGAAGCAGAAAAAATAATAAAAAATGCTTCTAATAACGAAGAGCGACTAGTACTGCTAGAAAAATTAACTGGATTAAAATTAAAATAAAATATCCACCCTTAAAATCAAATAATGGATTAATAAATTGACTAAAAAAATCGCTCTCATCACCGGAATTACTGGCCAAGACGGTTCTTACTTGGCAGAGCTCTTGCTAGAAAAAGGCTATGAAGTTCATGGCATTAAACGCCGTGCATCTTCGTTTAATACTCAGCGCGTGGATCACATTTACCAAGCTCCACATGTCAACAATCGTAACTTCGTACTGCACTACGGCGACCTTAGCGACTCATCCAATCTGACTCGCATTATCAAAGAAGTGCAGCCTGATGAAGTGTACAACCTGGGTGCCCAGTCGCACGTAGCCGTGAGCTTCGAGTCTCCTGAATACACGGCTGATGTAGACGCCATGGGTACTCTGCGTATCCTGGAAGCCATTCGCCTGTTGGGCCTGGAGAAGAAGACTCGCTTCTATCAAGCATCGACCTCCGAGCTTTACGGCTTGGTACAGGAAACCCCGCAAAAGGAAACGACGCCCTTCTATCCTCGCTCGCCTTATGCTGTCGCCAAGATGTATGCCTACTGGATCACGGTTAACTACCGTGAGGCGTATGGCATGTATGCCTGTAACGGTATTTTGTTCAACCACGAGTCGCCGCGCCGTGGCGAAACCTTCGTAACCCGCAAGATCACCCGTGCCCTTGCAAACATCAGTCAAGGTCTCGAGCAATGCCTGTTCCTGGGCAACATGGACGCTTTGCGTGACTGGGGTCATGCCAAAGACTACGTACGTATGCAATGGATGATGTTGCAGCAAGATACTGCCGAAGACTTTGTGATTGCCACTGGCGTGCAGTATTCGGTGCGTGAATTTGTGCGCTGGTCCGCCGCAGAGTTGGGCATCACACTGCAGTTCGAAGGTGAAGGCGTTGATGAGCAAGCAATTGTTGTACACATCGAAGGTGACAATGCTCCCGCTCTGAAAGTTGGCGATGTGATCGTCAAAGTTGACCCTCGCTACTTCCGCCCTGCCGAAGTGGAAACCCTGCTGGGCGACCCAACTAAAGCTAAGCAAAAACTGGGCTGGGTACCGGAGATCACCGTTCAGGAAATGTGTGCCGAAATGGTACGTGAGGACCTTAAAGTCGCTCAGCGCCATGCTTTGCTCAAAGAACATGGCCACGACTTGCCGGTTGCTGTGGAGAACTGAGCATGACGCGTGATCTGAATCAAAACATCTTTGTTGCTGGCCACCGTGGCATGGTCGGGTCCGCTATTGTTCGCCGGTTACATGCGCTGGGGTATGACAGGGTTATCACTGCTGGCCGTGACACGCTGAACCTGCTTGACCAACAAGCGGTTCAGGCTTTTTTCAAAGAGCATCAGATCGATCAGGTGTATCTGGCAGCGGCAAAAGTTGGCGGCATTCAGGCTAACAACATTTACCCAGCAGATTTTATCTATGACAACTTGATGATCCAGGCCAACATCATTCAGGCCGCGCATCAACACGATGTTCAGAAGTTGTTGTTTCTGGGCTCGTCTTGCATCTACCCAAAGCATGCAGAACAGCCGATGCGCGAGGACGCGCTGCTCACAGGGGTACTGGAGCCAACCAATGAACCCTATGCGGTCGCCAAGATTGCAGGGATCAAATTGTGCGAAAGCTACAATCGCCAGCATGGTCGTGACTACCGCAGTGTCATGCCGACCAACTTGTATGGGCCGCATGACAACTATCACCCAGAGAACAGCCACGTCATCCCTGCCCTGCTGCGCCGCTTCCATGAAGCGGTACAGCGCGGTGACGAAGAAATGGTGATCTGGGGAACAGGCACACCGATGCGCGAATTCCTGCATGTCGATGACATGGCGGCCGCCAGCGTGCATGTGATGGAACTGGACAACACCATTTATCAGGCCAATACCCAGCCAATGCTGTCGCATATCAACGTGGGCACAGGTGTTGACTGCACGATTGGCGAATTGGCAAAGACCATTGCAATGGTCGCAGGCTTCACTGGCAAGTTGACCTTCGACACCAGTAAACCAGACGGTGCACCGCGAAAACTGATGGATGTGTCACGCCTCAAGTCTTTGGGTTGGCAAGCAAGTATCGGTTTGCAAGACGGCCTCAAAGACGCCTACGACTGGTATGTAACAAACGTGCAACAGGCGCGGACCCACTGATGAAAATCCTGCTCTACGGCATTAACTACAGCCCCGAACTAACCGGTATTGGTAAATACAGCGGTGAAATGGCAGCCTGGTTGGCTGCACAGGGGCATGAGGTGCGGGTGATTACCGCACCACCTTATTACCCAGACTGGAAAGTCTGGACAGGCTTCAGCACCTGGCGTTTTAGCAAACGCCAGGAGGCTGGCGTCACCGTTATCCGCTGCCCGCTGTACGTACCGGCTCGACCAACAGCCGTTAAACGATTGCTGCATTTGGCCAGTTTTTCACTATCATCAGCCTTTGCGGTAATGGCCCAACTGCTCTGGAAGCCAGATAAGGTGATTTTGGTGGTACCCACCCTGTTTTGCGCACCGCAGGCTTTGACCTTGGCCAAGCTGACTGGGGCAACCTCGGTGCTGCATGTTCAGGATTACGAAGTCGATGCGTTGTTCGGGCTCTCCATTGCCAAGGGCGAAAGGCTCAAGCGTTGGGCGTTTGCTGTTGAACGGGCACTGTTACGCAGTTTCGACCGGGTTTCTACTATCTCCAGTGGGATGCTGAGGCGAGCCGAAGACAAGGGCGTTGCCAAAGAGCAGTTACGCTTCTTCCCGAACTGGTCAGAAACAGCCCGGTTCCAGAACGTACCGCGTAATACCGACTTGTTGCGCAGGTTAGGCGTCGATCCAGAGAAAAGGGTTTTACTTTATTCGGGCAACATTGGGGAAAAGCAGGGGCTGGAGTGCGTCATTGAAGCCGCTGAGCGTATGGCACATCGTGCAGATCTGGTGTTCCTGGTGGTTGGTGAAGGCGCGGGCAAGGCTCGCTTGCAGGAGCTGAGCCAGCAACACAACCTGAGCAATATGGTGTTTGCGCCATTACAACCTTATGACGATTTACCTGCCTTGTTGGCATCGGCTGATTGTCATTTGGTCATCCAGAAGCGTGGGGCCGCCGATGCGGTGTTGCCTTCCAAGCTCACCAATATCCTTGCGGTCGGGGGTAACGCCTTGATTACTGCCGACCCCAAGACCAGCTTGGGTGTGCTTTGTGCTGAGTACCCCGGGATTGCCGCGCTGGTGGAGCCCGAGTCTGTTGAGGCGTTGGTCAACGGTATTGAAACCGTACTGGCTATGCCAGTGCCTAATACCATTGCCACCGGGTACGCCTGTGAGTTCTTGGACAAAGACCAAATATTGACGCGCTTTCTGGCTGAGGTCTGAAGTATGTGGCTCAGTAATGATGTGTTTCGCGGTGTTGTGGCTTACACGCCTTTGGTTTCTATCGATCTGGTTGTTCAGAACGCCCGAGGCGAATGCTTGCTGGGGCAACGACTCAATCGACCCGCCAAAGGCAGTTGGTTTGTACCGGGCGGGCGCATTTTAAAAAATGAAACATTGGACGCTGCCTTCAGTCGCCTGACCCAGGAAGAACTGGGGCAAGCGTACCAGCGTAGCGACGCTAGGTTGCTGGAGGTCTATGAGCACTTTTATGCCGACAGCGTATTTGGTGATAACGGGCAAGCACCAGACACCCACTACGTCGTGCTGGCCTATCAGTTGGTTCTGCCCGAGGGTGCAACATTGCCATTGCCCCACGCACAACATGGGGCTTATCGCTGGTGGCCCTTGATCGAGATGCAGACACACGAACTGGTGCACGCCAATACCCGTGCCTATCTCGCTGCACTGCGCTAATTGTCGACGCATACACACAGGATGTTGAACATGCTCTTTCCGATCATTATGGCCGGGGGCTCTGGCTCTCGTTTGTGGCCGCTGTCACGGCAACTCAACCCCAAGCAGTTTCTGCCATTGGCGGATGCCGATGTTTCAATGCTGCAAGCCACTTTGCAGCGGCTTGACGGCCTGGGTGCCGCGTTGCCGAGGCTGATCTGCAACGAGCAACACCGCTTTCTTGCAGCAGAGCAATTGCGTGTGCTGGGACTTGAAAAAGCTAATATTTTGCTTGAACCGGTAGGCCGTAATACCGCACCAGCCATTGCCTTAGCCGCGTTAACGGCGTTAGAAAGCTGCACTGAAACGCAAGACCCGATTCTGCTGGTATTGGCTGCAGATCATTTGATCAAGGATGTAGCTGCATTCCAGGCCAGCATTCAAACAGCTCTGCCCTTGGCCCAAGCCGGCAAGCTGGTGACCTTCGGTATTGTGCCAACGCATGCTGAAACCGGTTATGGCTACATCGAACAAGGTATCGATGTAGGCGTTGGTGGGTTCAAGGTGAGTCGTTTTGTAGAGAAGCCTGATCTGGTAACAGCTCAGGAGTATCTGGCCAGCGGCAGCTATTTCTGGAACAGCGGCATGTTTATGTTCCGTGCAAGCCGCTATCTGCAAGAGCTCGAAAACTTCCGCCCGGACATTCTCGCCGCCTGCCGTAAAGCACTGGCTGGCGGCACGCAAGACATGCACTTCACCCGTGTGGATGAAGCAGCTTTTGCGGCCTGCCCTGACGATTCGGTGGACTATGCCGTGATGGAAAAGACGGCCGATGCAGTCATGGTGCCGCTGGATGCGGGGTGGAGCGATATCGGCTCGTGGACAGCCTTATGGGAGGTCAGCGACAAAGACGAGCAAGGTAATGTGTTTAAGGGTGACGTGCTTAGTCAGCAGTCACATAACACCTTTGTGCACGCCGATAATCGTTTGGTAGCAACGGTTGGTGTCAATGACTTGGTGATCGTCGAAACCAAGGACGCGGTACTGGTCGCTCACAAGGACCATGTGCAGGATGTAAAGAAAATCGTAGAGCAATTGAAAGATGGCTCGCGTAGCGAGCACATCAACCATCGCGAGGTGTACCGCCCGTGGGGGGTATACGATTCCGTCGACAATGGCCACCGCTATCAGGTCAAGCGCATAACCGTGAAGCCAGGTGCCAAGCTCTCGGTGCAAATGCACCACCACCGGGCTGAGCATTGGATCGTGGTCAGCGGAACGGCCAAGGTGACCAACGGCGAACGTACCTATCTGGTGTGCGAGAACGAGTCTACCTATATACCCATTGGGCAGATTCATGCACTCGAAAATCCGGGCGTTATACCGCTGGAACTGATCGAGGTGCAGTCGGGCTCCTATCTGGGTGAAGACGATATTGTCCGCTTCGAAGACAAATACGGACGAGCGTGATCTACCTCAAGCTCTTTATCACCTATTGCATAACAGCACGTTAATTTGATCTTGCTCTGTGGCCAATAAACAGACTTGAGGTAATATGCCGGCACCGCTGGTCATGATTTATTGTGCCCCAGAGCAAATCGTTATAAAAAGTCAACAACCACGACGCCACAGCACGGGTACTCTATAAGCGTTTTGCACAATAAAATGCCTGTAAAGAACCACTTCAGCTTGGTGCCGCGCCATGATGCATTAGCAAGGCACGCAGCTTCCCAGGGCTTAATCGCCCAAGCAGCACTCGTATCAATACAGACGCTTTATCAAAAGGATTTTCCAATGAACAAATTTCTCGTTTCTGCACTTGCACTGGCTTTGAGCACTTCGGCACTGGCTGCTGAAGCTCCTGCCTCCACTTCTACACCAGGCGATGCAACCTCTTCTTCCGCAGAGGCAGGGGCTGCTGGTTCTACCTCTGGCACATCCTTGGCTACTAGCACTGGCGTTCTGGGCGGCGTGAGTACCGCTACCGCCGTAGGTGTGGGTGTTGCGGTTGCAGCAGGCGCAGCAGCCATTTCTTCTGGCGGTGGCGGCGGTGGCGGCAGCAACGGCGGCACTACTGGTACCACAGGCACAACAGGAACCACTGGCACCACCGGTACTACTCGTTAAGTATCCGCCAGGCTGATCGAACTAAACCACCTGGCTTACGCCAGGTTTTTGATTTTGATGTGTTTCTTTTACAAGTGTCCCCAATGATGATTCGTAGTTTGTCGCTCGCGGTACTTGCAGGGTTTGCCTTGCAAGGTTGTATGTTTTCGCCCGGTCAATATCTGGATACCAGTGAGATTGGTACTGAAGGCTCACCTGAAAGCAGTCGGGTAGAGTTGATACCCATCACGCCCAAGCTGATTGCCCAAAACGCAGCGACCTACGTTTCAAGCTCGGTGCCAGCAGAATTGCTGGCATTCAAGCCTCAGGCCTATAAGATTGGCGCGAATGATGTGTTGTACATCACTGTTTGGGATCACCCAGAGCTGACCGCACCTTCCGGTGCCCAGCAGCAGATTGATGCCAACGGGCGCTTGGTGCGACCCGATGGAAGTATCTTTTACCCCTATATCGGCAAAGTCGATGCCGCGGGCAAAAGCATTGAAGAACTGCGCGCGATTATTGCCCAGCGCCTAGCTCAATATGTTGATAGCCCGCAAGTAGATTTGAGTGTTTTACGATTTGCCAGCCAAAAAGCAACTCTCACAGGAGCAGTTGGCAAAGCGGGCCCGATGCCTATCACAACCACGCCTGTCAGTGTTGTTGAAGCACTGGGCGCAGCCATGGTGGACCCAGTGAATGCAGATCTGTCCAGCCTGACGTTAACCCGTGATGGCCATGAATATGTACTCAACATGGACACGCTCAATACAGCTCAAGGCTCACAACTGTATAACGTTTACCTGAAAGACGGCGACCAGTTGTACCTGCCGTACAATGACCGTAAAAAGATTTATGTCATGGGTGAAGTGTTCCAACCGCAAGCGATCAAATTCAAGACTAAAAACATGACACTAGCTGACGCAGTCGGCTCCGTAGGCGGCCTCAACCAAACAACCTCCAACGGCAATGCGCTGTATGTGATTCGCGGCGCTGACAATCTTGAAATTGAGCCCGCCAAGGTTTATCAACTCGATGCTCAATCCCCTGTAGGCCTGGCCATTGCCACCCACTTTCAGCTAAAGCCGCAGGACATTGTGTATGTAGGTCCTGCACAAGTTACACGCTGGAACCGTTTGATCAGCCAATTAGTGCCATCTGTGAGCATTGTAGGTACCGGAGCTTCTACTCAACACAACCTTCGGGATTAAGGCTGAGCCGTTTTGAAAACTCTTCGTAACCGCTCCTGGCTATTGGCGGGCTTGTGGCTGTGTGGCTGTAGCCCGCTGATGAAAGGCTCTGTCGATACCTTCAAGGCTGCTGTTCAAGGCGTGCAACCTCTGCAAATAACAGAGGCAGACGTTGCAGCAGTTCCTTATGCGCAAATCAAGGTCACTACCCGCTCCAGTGAAGGGATTATGGCCAGGCTGCGTCAAGAGGGCGATCTGCAGTACTGGGTCGCCTCTGGCAAGCAAGTGTTGATGACTCGCAACGGCCTTGTGGAGCGCACTGTAGGTCTGCCGCCAGATCTGGAAAGCACCCGTTTTGACGGACCATCTCCGTTTAAGCAAGGTTTGCAGAACATCGCCGATGGCACCACCAGTACTCGGCAGATTGATATCTATGACGGTCAGCGTGTGGGTGTAACGGTGCATAGCCGTTTTCGCCGTAAAGGCCTGGAAACGGTCAAGATCCTTGATAAACCCTATGCGCTGCAGCGCATTGACGAAGAGATCGACATTCCGGCATTAAGGTTCAGTGGAACCAACCGTTACTGGGTGAGACCGGAGGACGGCGTGATCTTGCAGAGCGAACAATATGCAACGCCAGAGATTTTATTGCAGATCGTGCACTTGCGCCCAGACTGGGAGCCTGCAAGGTGAGTGAGTTAAAAAAACTGACCGCTGGACTGTTGTTAGGCGCATCTATATTTGGCTTCATTCAGCATAGCCAAGCAGCCGTGACTGTTAGCGGAGAGGTACGTAACCCGGTGAGTGTCGCCTACACACCGGGCATGCGTCTGCTGGATGTCATCAGCCAAGCCCAACCCAATCACAATGACTATTGGTTAGCTGCAGGGTGGCTGCATCAACCTCTGCTTGAACAGCAAACACGCTTGAAAGTTGGTGTACTGTTCGATTTGAAAATGCTGCAACGCGGCTCCTTGCTCAATAACAACGTCGCCCTAGCCTCTCTCGCAGAAAGCTTGCATGAATATGTGAGCGGCTTGCCTGTGACCGGACGCAAAGTTGCAAATCTGGACCCAGTGGCATTAGAAGTCAACTTTAGCCACAACTACTTGGTTAGCGATGGTGATCAGGTGATCTATCCACCTCGCATAGACCGAGTAACGGTTGTTGGGGCGGTGGTTGAATCTTGCAACCTGCCCTATCAGGCCATGCAAGAGGCGCGCGACTATCTAGACAAATGCCCCCACTTAAAAGATGCAGATGCCGACTTTTTATGGTTGATACACCCAAACGGAACCTATAAGCAGGTACCCATTGCGGCATGGAACCGCAAAGATGGTGTTTATGCGGTAGCTGGCAGTACGATCCTGGTACCCATACGCAATGACAATCCGGATTTACCCACGCCTGATTTAAATGAGCAGTTGGCGCAGTTCCTCGCCACTCAACTGTTGGCTGAGGTTGCACCTTGAAGTTACGTTTTTTTATTGTCGCCTTTTTGCCCTATAGCCTGGCACATGCAGAGCCACGTTATACCCAAAGTGATTTTGGTGGGGTTGGCTTGCTGCAAACGCCGACTGCTCGTATGGCACCTGCTGGTGAGATAAGCCTGAATGCCAACCGTACAGATCCCTATTCGCGCTACAGCCTGTCATTACAACCGCTTGATTGGCTGGAAGGTACATTTCGTTATACCGCCATCTCTAACCGTAAATATGGCTCAGAAGCAGTAAGCGGTAACCAGAGCGCAAAAGATAAAGCTGTGGACGTCAAAGTACGTCTATGGCAAGAAAGCCATTGGCTTCCGGAAGTAGCTTTCGGATTTATAGACGTGGGTGGCACGGGCCTTTTTTCCAGCGAGTACTTTGTCGCAAACAAACGTTATAAAGATTTAGACTTCAGCCTTGGCATTGCATGGGGCTATATAGGTAATCGCGGTGATTTCAGAAACCCATTGAGTCTTGCTGGTGACAGTTTTAACAGCCGGCGGGACCCAAACAGTGCAGGTGATGTTAACACCAGCATGTATTTTAAAGGACCGCCTTCTTTGTTCGGTGGAGTTTCGTATCAAACGCCTTGGGCACCATTAAGTCTGAAGCTAGAATACGAAGGTAATGATTATCAGCATGAGCCTCTAAAAAACAATCAGGTTCAGGACTCGCCACTCAATATTGGTGCTGTCTACAAACTGAGTGACTCTGTTGATCTAAGCGTTGGATGGGAACGTGGTAATACCGCACTGTTCGGCATTACCCTACACACCAACTTTGTGAGTCGCAAAGCCCCGACCAAAACTTTCGATCCGCCTGCTCAACCGCTACCGACTCAAGAGCCCGTCACCCCGTTAACTGAGGTTGATTGGGCTGAGGTTTCCAAGCAGTTGGATAAAAATGCTGGTTACAAAGTTGAACGTATTTCACAGCGCGACTCGGAGCTTACGGTATACGGCGAGCAGTCTAAATATTTTTACTCAGCCAAAGCCGTCGGCCGGGCCAGCCGGATCCTGGACAACAATGCGAATAGCGATATTCAGTGGTTCAATCTGGTTAACAAGCGATACAACATGCCTATCGAAGAAACCAGTGTTCCGCGCTCGACCTTTCGAGATGTTGTCAACAATGAACAAGATCTGGTTAATCTTCACCGCACAACTGAGGTCAATCGCGCGACACCGCGTATTGAGAAAACCCTATTTCAACAGAAACCAGACCCTTTCACTTATGGTTTCGGCTTAGGTTACCAACAGAATATCGGCGGCCCTGATGGATTCTTGCTGTACCAAATCAGCGCCTATGCCGAAGGGCAATATCGTTTCACCCCTGGAACTTGGGCAAGTGGCGGCATCAGTGCAAACTTGCTGAACAATTACGATAAGTTTAAATACGATGCGCCTAGCGGCTTGCCACGTGTGCGTACCGATGTGCGTAAATACGTCACGACTTCAGATGTAACGATGCCCGCACTGCAACTTAACCAGGCTCGCCAACTGGATCAGGATCTTTATGGCATGGTCTATGGCGGTTACCTGGAGCCTATGTACGCCGGGGTTGGCGGTGAACTGCTGTACCGCCCAATGGGTGAGCGTTGGTCGATTGGTGCAGACTTGAACTATGTGCGCCAGCGTGACTTTGAGCAAGATTTTGGCCTGAGGGACTACCGTACTATCACCGGCCATATCACCGCTTACACCAAACTACCGTTTGATCTGGACGCCGCCGTAAGCGTTGGCCGCTATTTGGCGCGCGATTGGGGCACCACCATTGATATCTCCAGAGAGTTTTCCAACGGCGTAAAATTTGGTGGCTGGGTCACTCGTACCAACGTCTCATCTGAAGAGTTTGGTGAAGGCAGTTATGACAAAGGGATTTATATCTCGATTCCATTTGACGAAATGATGAGCGTCTCGACCATGAGCCGCGCCAGCATTGCTTGGGCCCCGCTAACACGTGACGGTGGCGCCATGCTGCATCGACAGTACTCTCTGCATACCATGACAGATGGCCGCAACCAGGATGCGTTTTATGAAAACTTTGGCAAGATTACGGAGTGAGCCAACTGGTTCAGCATTGGATTGAGCAAATCTTCACTTAAAGCAACACGACTCAATGGTGGGAGCAGGCTTACTCGCTATGGCATTCAGAGTGCCTCATTTAAAAGGCAAATATGCTTCATCGTTAGCGAGCATCGCGAGCAAGCCCGCTCCCACATAAGCAGAAATCGCTTAAGTGTATAGCATTGCAGTCAGGCGCTGAATATTTGAGCTTCGTAATTAGCCTAGGGTTATTCGCTGGGCTGCACTTGCAGCCATGCCGAAAGCCTTTTTCAGAAGATAAACCACTCGTATCGCACTCACCGTCGATGGCGCTTAAAGTAAACGATCGTTTTATTCAACACCTCAAAGCTGCAAGCCATTGAATCTTGAAAAACAAATAAGGCCAAACTGTTATAAAAAGTCGGCTTCCATGCGGGCGCGTATGGCAAAATCGAACCGCCTCTACTTACTTGGGTTAGGTAATATGCTTTTCGCAGGATGCAAAGCCGACGCGTTAAATTCTTCGGTGTTCAATTTTGCGCACACACAAGTGCTAATTGATGATTTAAATAAAGTGGTTTCATCTGAGATAGTGCATCTTGATGCTTCCTGTTTAGCAATGGTTCTTAACCTAAATTCCTCTCAGGTTGAAGCTGTTTTTTTTGAGATTAATACCCCTGATGTAACACATGAAAGCCTTGATATCTTAAAAAAAATTCGCCAAACCAATCAGGCTGCCTGTATTTTCATACTAGTGACCCACAGCAAGTCATTTTCCGGAACGCCTTTTTATATTTCTGGCGCTGACCATTGTTTAAAACTGTCCAGCGACCCGCAAGAAAGAAAAAAAATTCTATCTAAAGCATTAGAAGATTCACATTGGAAATCACCGACACAGTTATACCTGGACCGTACAAGACTACTTCTGTGCAGCACCACCTATAAACTTGATATTTCATATACCGAAATGACAATTATAGATGCGCTTATGCAAGCACCTGAGCACGTCATGAAGCAAGACAGCATTGCCAAAGCTCTGGACCCGAACGTTATTTTTTATGACCCTAGAGCGCTAGAGAAATCGATCAGCCGCTTAAGAACCAAAATAAAAAAAGCTTATAATATTGAGCTTATTATCAGCGTCCGTTCCTACGGGTATCGTTTGCGCCGAGGGACTATCTCAGAATAACCAATTTACTTAGACCTTACACACTCCGACAAAATTTTAAAAAATGGTTCTAACATATCTGTAACCGCGCAAAAAATTTAGGAATTCATGGAGAAACCTAATTATGAAGACAGCCCTCAACACATTTAATATAATCGCACTTAAAATTACGAACCTACCAAAACAAGCAACTCGCTTTAACTTAAACTCGCCACTAAAAGGCTGTACACCACGCTCCAAAACAATTAAACCCGCAACCTTAAATAGTGTGTCGACTACCTACGTGCCAAACTATATACTACCAGACCCAACTTACTCGCCCCCCTCACAGACCTGGATTTTCAACGTGGTTGCAAGAGAGCTATGCAACACCACAGCCTGCATTCAACTTACAGCTATTGAAACGCTGCTTATTAACACTCTAGCACTTAGTACCGTGCGGATTTGCAGCAAGCAAGAGCTTATCATAGGCATTAATAAAGACCCTGTAGCATACAGCGGTCTTGAAATGTGCTTAAGCCGTTTGCAAGACAAGTTTCGACAAGCATTTAACGAACGTTTGTTTCGCTCAGTGCGCAACCGGGGCTATTGCTTGGTTCAAGAAGTAAAGATCGAGGAATGACAACACTACCTGCTGCATGGCTTCAAAGAGGCTTACTTTACCAGCACGAACCATAGATAAGAGTTGATCAAAAAAAATTCAAACAGAATACTCTGGGCCGTTATAAATCGTCGAACGTTTACCCACATTTTTCCTTATTATCGACGACCAGTTCAACATCGACAGCTACACCGTTGTACGTCACACAAGTATGAAGTGCGTCTAATTTAATCTTTCCATCATTAGCCACTTCTATATAATTAGAGACTTTTACAAGGCTGATACCTTGATACATACTCGCATAGATCGAAAATCCGTCGCCAGAGGGCTCACGTTTTGGGGACAGTGGTTCATCTCTATGAGCCTTGTCATTTCAACATTACTGATATTGGTGTACACCAAAAACGGCAGCATCGACTTCCACTACCGCATTGCTGGCATTTTAACATTATTTATTTCAGTCCCGGCCTACTCTGCGACCAATACCTATTACAAAAGACATGGGTATTTAAATGGATTGCTGCGTCTATTTATTGCTTGGACATTCACGCTAACGTGCTTAAGCACTGTCGCATTTATTACCAAATCCAGCGATTTGTTTTCACGCGAAGTTATCATTACTTGGGCATTAGTTAGCTATACCATCCAAGTGCCACCCTACTTACTGCTCCACTACCTGTCACGCCGCTATCATGAACGCAACAGCCATCATTACAACAGTCTTATTATTGGTTCTGACGGAGTTGCACTAAAACTGGCTGACAGTTTTATACAGCAAAATCAATTTCCATTGGTGGGCGTTGTTAGTGCCTCTCCGTTCGAAGATGCTGAAAACTCCCCCCTTGTTGTCGGAGAGTTGACACAGCTGCGAGCACTTATCACCGAGCACAATATACGCCGACTTTATCTCGCTCTATCTCTGCAAGATGCGCAGCGGATTGAAGCTCTATATATTGATTTACTGGATTTGAATGTCGATGTTGTCTGGATCCCTGACTTGGACAGCATGCTGCTATTGAATCACTCCGTCAGCGAAGTGGGTGGACGCCCAGCCATTCATTTGAACGAGAGCCCGCTTACCAGCTATCCAACAGCTGCATTTAGCAAGGCTCTTATGGACCGCTCGCTTGCACTGCTGGCCATTATCGGTTTTAGTCCTGTACTACTTGTTGTTGCACTTGCAGTTAAACTTTCCTCTCCCGGCCCGATCCTTTTCAAACAACAGCGCCACGGTTGGAACGGTAAAGTCATACAAGTTTTGAAATTCCGATCAATGAAGGTGCATGATGACAAGCATGTACAACAGGCCAGCAAAAATGACTCTCGCGTAACGGCTGTAGGCCGCTTTATCTGGCGTACATCGCTTGACGAATTGCCTCAACTGTTCAACGTGCTGCACGGGGATATGTCTCTGGTTGGTCCACGGCCTCACGCGGTTGCTCATAACGACTACTACACCGACAAGATTCACGCCTACATGGCTCGTCACCGCATCAAACCCGGCATTACTGGCCTTGCACAGATTAGTGGTTGCCGTGGCGAAACAGACACTATTGATAAGATGCAAAAGCGTGTGGAAATTGATCTTGATTACATCAATAACTGGTCGCTGTGGCTCGATGTCAAAATCATCATCAAAACGCCGTTTACTTTAATTTCCAAAGATATTTATTGAGATAAGCCTACCCAAACAAGTCACTCTTAATATTGCATCCCTTATATCGCCCTCATCTTGAGGGCGATTTTGTTTATAGCAGACAAAATTCGAGACTCACCCCCACACAATCCTGTTCTTGCCCGTCTTTTTGGCCTCATACAACGCCCGATCTGCGCGTTTGAGTGTGTCTTCATGGGTGGTGTCTTCCGGCACCATGCTGGTTATGCCAATGCTCGCGGTGACGACAATATTGCCCACTGAAAAATGATCCAGCTCTTGTTTGAAGTAGCCATGTAAGCGTTCGGCAAACTGCATGGCCTGCTCACGCGCGGTATTGGGCAGGGCAATCACAAACTCGTCTCCGCCAAAGCGGCAGGCGGTGTCATTTTTGCGCAAGGCCGTGCGGCAGATGTTGGCGGCGGCCAGGATCATCTGGTCGCCGACGTGGTGACCTTGGGTGTCGTTGATTATTTTGAGGTTGTCGAGGTCGAACATGC
This sequence comes from Pseudomonas sp. HY2-MNA-CIBAN-0224, assembly GCF_040310285.1. NCBI lineage: Bacteria > Pseudomonadati > Pseudomonadota > Gammaproteobacteria > Pseudomonadales > Pseudomonadaceae > Pseudomonas > Pseudomonas sp. HY2-MNA-CIBAN-0224. The sequence goes on from NZ_JBEOPQ010000020.1 coordinate 71,983, forward strand.
AGACTGACGTTGGTACGGCATATCGGGTTAATGCCTGGTGGTGCAGCGTGAGGTCATGCTCAAGCCTTCTTCGGTTGTAGAGGCCGGTCAGTTGGTCGGTGTCGCTCAGTTCCCTGAGTTTGACTTCGAGGTGGTGGCGCTCTGAGATGTTGCTGGCGACCCAGAGCACAACGTCGTCCTCGTCTACTTGAAAGCTCAGGGCCTGGATGCGGCCTTCAAACCATATGGGGTCTGCGGGGCCTTCATCGAGCAGGCCTTTTACATCCCGGTTGCTTAGCTCGTACTCCACAACCATGAGCTTTTGCGTGTCCAGTGCCTTGGCAATCTGCTCCAGAAACCAGTTGGCCTCTTCGGGTTTGATCAGGTCCCGGATGTACAACCCGATCAAGCCGGTGCCGTCGTGGTAATAGCGCGTATCGCGCCCGCCAAACACTGCAACGTATTTACCGCTGCGCGTAAAGATAAAAGCCGGGTCTGGCAGCGCTTCGAGAATTAAAGCCATCTGTTTAAAGTCAATCATGACGCGTGTCTTCTCAGCCGCTTGATGTGTGGCAGCTTGTCGTTTGAAAGCAGCAAACTTTTGTTATTTTCAGCGCTATGGGCTGCGGCGTAACGCGGCATCTTGTGGCTGCCAACAAGATGCCTGGCTGCAATGCAGTACCGCCGCTCTAGTGCTCACTCGACTCCCATCGCCACCTCATGCTCCGGCAACGACTGCAGGTGCTTGCAACGCCCTGGCATTATCAGGCCAGCGCAATCCCGGCCGATGATACTATTGCGCCACTACCTATTGAATGAATGTTTTTTATACGTTGGTCGCGCAGACTTAGTCGGTACTTGTCTGGCAGGCTTTGCGCCATGTGTACTGAAGTTGCAAAATCGCCGCTTTGGCCATTTCTTGTTCCGCCAACCTCGAAGGCTGCTCCAGTGCCCCGAGCAATGCCTGGCTGGGCGCATCCATAAGCGTGAGGCTTTGCTCGCTTGGCCCGCCTTGTTTAAAAGCACCCGCCAGGCAACGCAAATAGCGATCACGCGCAAGCGCCAGGGCTCCCTGGCTGTTTGCGAGGCAGGCGCGCAGTTCGAGCAACTCATCGCCAAGGTCCAAACCTTGCAGGCCACGCGACCAGTGGCTGGTGCCGGTAGCAAACGCTGCGGTGTAGCGTGACAGCCGGATCAAGCGGTCTGCCATGCGCCCGCCAAACCAGCTTTCGGCTTGCTCCAGCGGGCGTACGGTCAGTTGAGCCAGGTCGAACAGCAGGGCTTTGTACATGCGCTGATAATGGCGCTCACCGGGGTTGAGTTGTATCAGGCGGAACACCAACACGGCGATGCCGCTGCCCATCAGGGTGGCTACGGCGCTGTTGAGGAAGGCGGCGAAGTCGTAGGTCATCAGGTTGCTGGGCCCGATGTTGTTGACAAAGAAGATGCAGAACGCCGAAGCGGTGGCCGCCAATGCTGGCCGGCTCATGCATAACGAGGCCAGAAACAACGGTATGCCCAGGCACAGGCCAAGCATGGCGAAGCTGTCAAAGGCGGGCAGCAGGCCAAAATGCACAACTCCGGCCACCGGAATTGACAGTGCAATGCCTTTTAAAAAGTTAAGGCTGGATTCAGAAGGGTTTTCTCTGGCGGCAAACAGGCTTAACACCACGCCGCAGATTGATATCGCGCCCAGGCCCGACGGCCAGGCCGTGTACATCCAGAACGCCGCCACAGCCAAAAAAGCCACAGCGCAGCGCAATCCGGCGAGCACGCCCTGTTCAATGTCTTTGTGCCACGACATGGCGCCCGGCGCACCTGACGGCACTCTCCCCTGCTCTAGTGCCTGAAGTGTCAGCGCGCTCTGCTCAATCAAGCGCAACAACTGAGCCAGCGCCATCAGGCAAAAATGCGCCTCCTGGCCCAAGGTCTGATCCTCGAGCGCCAGCCTGATGTGCTGGGCCAGCGCGGGCAGGTCCTGTAGGTGCGCTTGCTGCAATGCCGCCGCCACTTGCTCGATCAACGGCATGACACGCGCAGCCTCATCGAGCATCAACCGTTGGCGTGCCACCGCCCTGGCTGCACGCAACACACTGAGCAGATCCCGGCTGAGCACACGCAATGCTTGAGAGCGGCGCCGCCCTGCCGGGCCTTCAAAGCGGGCGCTGGCATGTTGATTATCGACCGCTACCAGTCGCCCCAAGGCAACCAGCATGCCTTTACGTTGATCCGTGCCGAGCAGTTCTGCCGCCGCGGCTTCAAGCCCGGCCAACCAGGCCGCTCGCCCTTGAGCCGATAGCGCCTGCTCGGCGTGACGGGGCCACAAAACGGTACTCGCCACGGACGCGCAAATAATCCCCAGGCTGATCTCTATGCACCGCGCAGTCGCATGGTCGAACACCGCTAGCGGGTCCGAGACCGCTGGCAGTGCAATGATCGCGGTTGTATAGCCCGCCAATACAAAGCCATAGGCGGCATGGCTGCGTAACAGTGAGGCGCCAGTGGTGCACAGCGCCAACCACGTTGCCATGGTCAACAGAAACAACAAGGGCGACTGGCCAAACGCGGCAATCAGCGCAACCGAAGCCACGCCCCCTACCAGCGTACCGACCAAGCGGTAGGCGCCCTTGCCCAACACCATCCCGCTGGTGAACTGACCCACGATGAACACCGTCGTCAGCGCCCATTGCGGTTGTTCCAGATCGAAGATCAACGCCAGGTACAGCGCCACCGCGCCGGCGATGATATTGCGCAGAGCAAACAGTAAGTCGCTGCGCGAAGGTGCAAGGATGGCCTGCCAAAAATCTGATAACGGGATGGAGGGTGGCTTCATGGCTGCGCGATAGGTAGCAGGCTAATCGTTAGGATAGTATCTATCCCCATTGAAAAAACCAATTCTGATCTTGGGCTGCGTATTGCCTGCGACTTGGTCATGACAGCTTAGCCCAAGGCCTACGCAGCCCGTTTTTGCCTGGCTAAGGTTTTAAGCCGGAGCTAAACAGCCCTCAACCCGGGCCCTACCGCAGCGATCATCCACAGTCGGAATGGGCAGAAATCGCAGTGGATCCAAAAAGACAACGGTTTTGAAAATCGCAGCTAGACTACAGCCGCTCATTTTTAGTTAGGCAGTCAACATGAGCCTTCAGACATACCACACGTGGGGGTTGATTATGAAAGCAGCTGTTGTCGCAAAGAATAAGACCGTCGTCATTGAAGACAAGAAATTACGCCCTTTGGAATACGGAGAAGCCTTATTAAAAATGGAATGCTGCGGTGTATGCCACACCGACCTGCATGTAAAAAATGCAGATTTCGGTGATGTATCCGGCATCACACTTGGGCATGAAGGCATTGGTGTTGTGACTGAAGTAGCGGCAGGTGTTACATCACTTAAAGTTGGCGATCGCGCCAGTGTCGCGTGGTTTTTCCGCGGCTGTGGCAACTGCGAATACTGTAACAGCGGTAAAGAAACTTTCTGCCGCACAGCCAAGAATGCGGGTTATACCGTCGACGGCGGGATGGCTGAAGAATGCATTGTCAGTGCTGATTACGCGGTCAAAGTTCCTGACGGTCTCGATTCAGCAGAAGCCAGCAGTATTACCTGCGCTGGCGTGACTACTTATAAGGCCATTAAAGTTTCAGGTATAAAACCAGGCCAATGGCTGGCAATTTACGGCCTGGGCGGGCTGGGAAATCTGGCCCTGCAATATGCCAAGAATGTATTCAATGCCAAAGTGATCGCTATTGATGTCAATGACAAGCAACTGGCATTGGCAAAAGAGATGGGGGCAGATTTAACCCTTAATCCGAAGACAGACAATGTCGATGAGATCATTCAGAAAGAGCTCGGCGGCGCCCATGCGGCCGTTGTGACAGCCGTCGCCAAATCAGCCTTTAACTCTGCTGTCGCCAGTGTACGCGCTGCAGGGCGTGTTGTAGCAGTGGGCCTGCCAGTTGAAACGATGGACCTGAGCATTCCGCGCCTGGTCCTGGACGGGATTGAGGTCGTTGGCTCACTGGTGGGGACTCGCGAAGACCTGAAAGAGGCCTTCCGTTTCGGCGCCGAAGGTAAAGTCGTACCAAAAGTGCAGATGCGCCCACTCGAAGATATCAATACGATTTTTGAAGAAATGGAGCAGGGTAAATTTACCGGCCGTATGGTTATTGATTTCACCAAGAAGCATTAATCTGATGATCTTGCCCTTTTGGATTTCGTAGCAGGCTGCTTGATCCAGGACGTAAAAGGGCAAGATCTTTTTATTGGGATACATACCTTAAATACATAACACACATCACGTTAATCACTGTCTATATCTGCCGATAAACCTCTCACACTTGTAAATGACCAAGTTGACCTCGCGATTTGGCAAGGCATCCCCCCAATCGGCCCCCTCTCCTTCGGGCTGTATGGACCGGGGACATAGCGAACACAATGTTCGGAGACATCGCGAACACTTTTAATAGGACACATTGACCCCTTA
>NZ_JBEOPQ010000021.1:0-74751 GCF_040310285.1 Pseudomonas sp. HY2-MNA-CIBAN-0224
ACTCGAACTTCCACGGCCTTGCGGCCACCAGCACCTGAAGCTGGCGTGTCTACCAATTTCACCATCTGGGCAGTATCAGCAACGTTGCCGCTGTTGATGTGGCGCACTATACGGAGAGCTATTTGATCTGTAAACCCCTGTTTTGGTTTATAAATCAAAAATCTTTATGAAACCCCCAAATGCAAAAAACCCGCTTTCGCGGGTTTTGTGTGAGATGCAAGATTGTACTAATCTCACTCTCTAAATTGGTGCCCAGAAGAAGACTCGAACTTCCACGGCCTTGCGGCCACCAGCACCTGAAGCTGGCGTGTCTACCAATTTCACCATCTGGGCAGTATCTGCAACGTCGCCGTTGTCGATGGCGCGCACTATACGGATGCCCCTTTGACCTGTAAAGCGTTGTGATTAAAAATATTCAAAATATTTCGCGGGCGGTGTGTTTGAGCCCGCCAGGCGCGTCAGAACCGGCTAATACGGCACTGCTAGAGTCCGAAATTTCCCGTTTCAATACGCGTATGCCAAACTAACCGCATATAGACAAGGTGAAAACTATCTAATGGCCGATTGGCAGACCCTCGATCCCGAGGCCGCACGTGAAGCGGAAAAATACGAAAACCCTATCCCAAGTCGCGAGCTGATCCTTCAGCATCTGGCTGAACGCGGTTCGCCTGCTGCTCGTGAGCAGTTGGTCGCAGAGTTTGGACTCACGACCGAAGACCAAATTGAAGCCCTGCGTCGTCGCCTGCGTGCGATGGAGCGCGATGCTCAACTGATTTACACCCGCCGTGGCACGTACGCGCCGGTAGACAAGCTCGACCTGATCCTGGGCCGCATCAGCGGTCACCGTGATGGCTTCGGCTTTTTGGTGCCGGACGATGGCAGCGACGACCTGTTCCTGAGCCCGGCGCAAATGCGTCTGGTGTTCGATGGCGACCGTGCGCTGGCCCGTGTTTCGGGTCTGGACCGCCGTGGCCGTCGTGAAGGCGTGATCGTTGAAGTGGTCTCGCGTGCTCACGAAACCATCGTGGGTCGTTACTTCGAAGAAGGCGGCATCGGCTTTGTAGTGGCCGACAACCCGAAAATCCAGCAGGAAGTGCTGGTGACTCCGGGCCGCAATGCGGGCGCGAAGATCGGGCAGTTCGTTGAAGTGAAGATCACTCACTGGCCGACCCCGCGCTTCCAGCCGCAGGGTGATGTGCTTGAGGTGGTGGGCAACTACATGGCGCCCGGCATGGAAATCGACATCGCGCTGCGCACCTACGACATTCCTCACGTCTGGCCGGAGGCTGTGCTTAAAGAAGCCGCCAAGCTCAAGCCAGAAGTTGAAGAGAAAGACAAAGAGAAGCGCATCGACCTGCGCCATCTGCCGTTCGTCACCATTGACGGCGAAGATGCCCGCGACTTCGATGACGCCGTGTACTGCGAAGCCAAGTCAGGCAAGCTGCGCTTGTTCGGCGGCGGCTGGAAGCTCTACGTGGCCATTGCCGACGTATCCAGCTACGTGAAAATTGGTTCGGCGCTGGACGCTGAAGCTCAAGTGCGTGGCAACTCGGTGTACTTCCCGGAGCGCGTGATTCCCATGCTGCCCGAGGAGTTGTCCAACGGCTTGTGCTCCCTGAACCCGAAAGTCGACCGTTTGGCCATGGTGTGCGAGATGACCATCTCCAAAACCGGCGAAATGACCGACTACCAGTTCTACGAAGCGGTGATTCACTCGCAGGCGCGTCTGACCTACAACAAGGTCAGCACCATCCTTGAGCACCCGAAAACCAACGACGCCAAGCAACTGCGCAGCGAATACGCTGATGTGGTGCCGCACCTCAAGCAACTGTACGCACTGTACAAAGTGCTGCTGGGCGCTCGTCATACCCGTGGCGCGATTGACTTTGAAACGCAGGAAACCCGGATCATCTTCGGTTCCGAGCGCAAAATCGCTGAAATTCGCCCAACCACGCGTAACGACGCGCACAAGCTGATCGAAGAATGCATGCTGGCGGCCAACGTGGCCACCGCTGAGTTCCTCAAGAAGCACGAAATTCCGGCCCTGTACCGTGTGCACGATGGTCCGCCGCCTGAGCGTCTGGAAAAACTCCGCGCGTTCCTCGGTGAGTTGGGTCTGAGTCTGCACAAAGGCAAGGATGGTCCTTCGCCGAAGGACTATCAGGCGTTGCTTGAACACATCAAGGATCGCCCCGATTACCACCTGATCCAGACCGTGATGCTGCGCTCGTTGAGCCAGGCGGTGTACAGCGCTGATAACCAGGGCCACTTCGGCCTGAACTACGAAGCCTATACCCACTTCACTTCGCCGATCCGTCGTTACCCGGACTTGCTCACGCATCGGGCGATTCGCAGCGTTATCCACTCCAAGCAGGATACCCCGCACGTTCTGCGTGCTGGCGCGATGACCATCCCGAAAGCGCGCATTTACCCGTACGACGAAGCGATCCTGGAGCAGCTCGGCGAGCAATGCTCGATGAGCGAGCGCCGTGCCGATGAGGCCACGCGTGACGTGACCAACTGGCTCAAGTGCGAGTTCATGAAGGACCGCGTAGGCGAGACGTTCCCGGGTGTGGTGACAGCGGTTACCGGTTTTGGCCTGTTCGTTGAACTGACCGACATTTATGTTGAAGGCCTGGTCCACGTGACCGCCTTGCCGGGCGACTACTACCACTTTGATCCTGTGCATCACCGCCTGGCGGGCGAGCGCACCGGTCGCAGCTTCCGCTTGGGTGACACGGTTGAAGTGCGCGTCATGCGGGTTGATCTGGACGAGCGCAAAATCGACTTCGAAATGGCTGAGAAAACCCTCAGCGCGCCGATTGGTCGTAAAAACCGCACCGACGACAAACCTGTGCGCAAAAACGCGGGCAAATCCGGGACCAAGCCGACTGAGCCGCCACCGGTTGAAGCGGCTAAACCCGCTCGCCGCAGCGCGCCAGCCAAAACCGTGAAAGCGTCTGACGGTGCTTATCGCTCTAGCGACGCAGCGGCCAATAACGCAGAAGTGCGTAAAAGCCGCGAAGTGAAAAAGGCGCTGTTGGCCGATGCGAAAAGCGGCGGTCGAGCGTCGGAGTCGGGAAAGTCGGGGAGGGCAGCACCCGCTAAAGACGCGGGCAAGCCTTCCAAACCCAGCAAACATCGTAAAGGCCCGCCAAAATCGGGCGCTGCGCCTGCCAGCAAAAGCGGCGGGTCGCGCAAACCTAAGGCCAAGTCATGAGTCAGTTGGAAAAAATCTACGGCATTCACGCCGTAGAAGCGTTGCTTCGTCACCACCCAAAACGCGTCAAGCACATCTGGTTGGCTGAAAGCCGCAACGATCCTCGCGTCCAGACCCTGGTCGCGCTGGCTGCTGAAAACCGGATCGACGTCGGTCAGGCCGAGCGCCGTGAAATGGATGCTTGGGTTGAAGGCGTACACCAGGGCGTTGTGGCGGATGTCAGCCCGAGCCAGGTGTGGGGCGAGGCCATGCTCAACGAATTGCTGGACCGCACCGAAGGTGCTCCGCTGATTCTGGTGCTGGATGGCGTGACAGACCCGCACAACCTGGGTGCTTGCCTGCGTACCGCCGATGCGGCCGGTGCACTGGCAGTTATCGTGCCTAAAGACAAGTCGGCAACGCTGACCCCGACGGTACGAAAAGTAGCCTGCGGCGCGGCGGAAGTGATTCCGTTGGTAGCTGTGACCAACTTGGCCGCGACGCTGAAAAAGCTGCAACAACGTGGCTTGTGGATCGTCGGTACGGCGGGCGAAGCCGAGCAGGAGCTGTACGAGCAAGACCTGACCGGCCCGACCATCATGATCATGGGTGCCGAAGGCAAAGGCATGCGCCGCCTGACCCGCGAGCATTGCGACTACCTGGTGCGCCTGCCGATGGCGGGCAGCGTCAGCAGCCTGAACGTTTCGGTAGCGACCGGCGTTTGCCTGTTCGAAGCCCTGCGTCAGCGCAGCGTCAAAGCCAAGGCTCCTGCCAAAAAGAAATAAGCCCGACCTGTAGTCGCTGCCGAAGGCTGCGATAAGGGCCGAAGGACCTTCGCTTTAATAAAGGCGGGGTCGCTTCGCAACCCATCGCAGCCTGCGGCAGCGGCTACAAGGTTAGTGGCGTTTGAATTGTTCAAATAATCACCAATCACCTTGCGTCGCTCTTGTCCCTTCTCTACAATTGCGCCCCTTGCCATCATGGCGGGCGCATATGTGCCTCTCTAGGCAAGACACACAAGTGTCATTCACTCCTTGTCTGACCGCTTTAAGTTAGCGGCAGGCTACAACCCGTAAGGAGCATTCATGCGTCATTACGAAATCATCTTTTTGGTCCACCCGGATCAAAGCGAACAAGTCGGCGGCATGGTAGAGCGTTACACCAAGCTGATCGAAGAAGACGGCGGCAAAATCCACCGTCTGGAAGATTGGGGCCGTCGTCAACTGGCCTACGCAATCAACAATGTTCACAAGGCTCACTACGTGATGCTGAACGTTGAGTGCACTGGCAAAGCCCTGGCTGAGCTGGAAGACAACTTCCGTTACAACGATGCTGTGATCCGTAACCTGGTCATCCGTCGCGACGAAGCCGTAACTGGCCAGTCCGAGATGCTCAAGGCTGAAGAGAACCGCAGTGAGCGCCGTGAGCGTCGTGACCGTCCTGAGCATTCTGACAGCGCCGATGGCGATGACAGCGATAACAGCGACGCCAGCGATAACGCTGACGAGTAATCCACGGACCTTTTGAGGAGCCAATTACATGGCACGTTTCTTCCGTCGTCGTAAATTCTGCCGCTTCACCGCAGAAGAAGTGAAAGAGATCGATTACAAAGATCTCAACACTCTGAAAGCTTACGTATCCGAGACCGGCAAAATTGTTCCAAGCCGCATCACCGGTACTAAAGCTCGTTATCAGCGTCAGCTGGCCACCGCTATCAAGCGCGCCCGCTTCCTGGCCCTGCTGGCCTACACCGACAGCCACGGCCGCTGAGACCGGGCAGTCGACAGGTAGTAAAGGATTGAATGCATGCGTGCCCTAGCTGAGTTCATCATGCGAGGCCGTGTGCAGGCCACGTTAATCGTGGCCGGATGTGCGGCATTGCCGTTTTTGTTCTGGTTGAGTGCTGCTGCAGGTTGCCTTGTGCTCCTGCGGCGCGGTCCGAGAGATGCCTTGAGCATCCTCTCATGGGCTTTACTGCCGGCCTTGGCCTGGTGGTTTATGGGCGAACCCCGCACCTTGATGGTGCTGTTGGGAACCCTGGGATTGGCGATGCTCTTGCGCGCCGGTCAGCCCTGGTACCGCGTGCTGCTGGTCAGCGTAGCGTTGGGTGTGGTGTATGGCGTGGTTCTGGGCACGGTTTTCCGCGAACCCATTGGTGCGATGGCGCAGGAGTTGGAAAAACTTCTGCCGCAGATCCTCAGTGGTCTCTACGACAAGTTATCTGACGTAGAGCGAGCGCGCCTCGGAGCACTGATTGCACCCGTCCTCACCGGTTTGATTGCAGCTTTGATGCAGGTCGTCAGCGTGCTGAGCCTGATTCTTGGGCGTTACTGGCAAGCGCTGTTGTATAACCCGGGCGGTTTTGCCAGCGAATTTCGCAGCATCCGCCTACCGCTGGGACCAGCGCTATTGTTGCTGGCGTGCATGCTTGTAGGGCCGAACTTCGGTCCGCAAATGGCCATGCTAACGCCGTTGTGCAGCGTAGCGTTGTTCTTTGCCGGCCTGGCCCTGATACACGGGCTGGTAGCGAAAAAGCGACTGGCCAAGTTTTGGCTGGTGGGGTTGTACGTCACGCTGCTGCTGTTTATGCAGCTGATCTATCCGTTGCTCGTGGTCTTGGCCATTGTCGACAGCCTGATTGATTTTCGCGGACGTCTGGCGCCGAAAGACGCTGATAAAGGCTCTGCGGACGGTGAAGGTTAAAAGTTAAGAGGATTTTCACATGCAACTGATCCTTCTGGAAAAAGTCGCAAACCTGGGCAACCTGGGCGACAAAGTAAATGTTAAGGCCGGCTACGGTCGTAACTACCTGCTGCCGTACGGCAAAGCTACCGCTGCAACCGCTGCCAACCTGGCTGCGTTTGAAGAGCGTCGCGCTGAGCTGGAAAAAGCAGCAGCTGACAAGAAAGCTTCGGCCGAAACTCGTGCTGCTCAACTGGGCGAGCTGGAAGTGACTATCACTGCCACCGCCGGTGACGAAGGCAAGCTGTTCGGTTCGATCGGTACTCACGACATCGCTGATGCACTGACCGCCTCTGGCGTTGAAGTTGCAAAAAGCGAAGTTCGTCTGCCGAACGGCACTATCCGCAACGTTGGCGAATTCGACGTGGCTGTGCACCTGCACGCCGAAGTTGAAGCAACCGTACGCGTTGTTGTGGTAGCTGCTTAAGCAGTCTTAACTGACTGGCACCGTGTGTGCTGGACGGTTAACATCGGGCACGATCCTGTTTACAGGTCGTGCCCTTTGTCTTTCTGCTGATCCTGATTTTCACCCCAAACTGACACGTGGCCATGAACGATATTTCCGCTCCTGAGCAATACGACCTGCAAACCGCAGCCCTGAAGGTGCCGCCGCACTCCATCGAGGCCGAACAGGCTGTACTCGGTGGTCTGATGCTGGACAACAACGCCTGGGAACGCGTGTTGGATCAGGTCTCGGACGGCGATTTTTATCGGCATGACCATCGCCTGATTTTCCGCGCCATCGCCAAACTGGCCGACCAGAACTCACCCATTGACGTCGTGACCCTTGCCGAGCAATTGGACAAAGAAGGTCAGACCTCGCAAGTCGGTGGTCTGGGCTACCTGGGCGAACTGGCGAAGAACACCCCGTCGGTGGCGAACATCAAGGCCTATGCCCAGATCGTTCGTCAGCGTGCGACGTTGCGCCAACTGATCGGCATCAGCACTGAAATTGCCGACAGTGCCTTCAATCCGGAAGGCCGCACCGCAGAAGAGATCCTCGACGAAGCTGAGCGGCAGATCTTTGCGATTGCCGAGGCCCGGCCTAAAACCGGCGGCCCGGTAAGCGTCAACGACCTGTTGACCAAAGCCATCGACCGTATCGACACCCTGTTTAATACCGACGAAGCCATTACCGGCTTGTCCACCGGCTATACCGACCTCGACAACATGACCAGCGGCTTGCAGCCAGCCGACTTGATCATCGTCGCGGGTCGTCCATCGATGGGTAAAACCACCTTCGCCATGAACCTGGTTGAGAACGCCGTGTTGCGCAGCGACAAGGCGGTACTGGTTTACTCGCTTGAGATGCCAGGTGAATCGCTGATCATGCGTATGCTCTCGTCCCTTGGGCGTATCGATCAGAGCAAGGTGCGTGCGGGCCGCCTCGAAGATGACGACTGGCCACGCCTGACCTCAGCGGTCAACCTGCTCAACGATCGCAAGCTGTTCATCGATGACACAGCGGGTATCAGCCCGTCCGAGATGCGTGCCCGTACCCGGCGCCTGGTGCGTGAGCACGGCGAGATTGGCATGATCATGATCGACTACCTGCAGTTGATGCAGATCCCGGGTTCGGGCGGCGATAACCGAACCAACGAGATTTCTGAAATTTCGCGGTCCCTGAAAGCGCTGGCCAAGGAATTCAACTGCCCGGTGATTGCCCTGTCGCAGCTCAACCGTTCCCTGGAACAACGGCCCAACAAACGCCCGATCAACTCCGACTTGCGTGAATCCGGAGCCATCGAGCAGGACGCCGACGTCATCATGTTCGTGTATCGGGACGAGGTGTACCACCCCGAAACCGAGCACAAGGGCGTTGCTGAAATCATCATCGGCAAGCAGCGTAACGGCCCGATCGGCACGGCACGTTTGGCCTTTATCGGCAAATACACGCGCTTCGAAAACCTCGCGCCGGGCAGTTACAACTTCGACGACGAGTAACCAGTAGCCCGCTGTCAGCAACGCCCGCCATTGGCTCCTGCTACAGCTGGCCTTACACTTGCCAATTCCGACCGCCGCCGTCGGAATTGGTCATTTTTTGTGCTATATTCCGCGCCCGCGAATTTCTCAGTAAATGTCGCGCCCTTTTTTTGCACTCAACACCGGTCATCGACATGCAAGCAGCGAAGCCAATTTTTGACTATCCGAAGTACTGGGCCGAATGTTTCGGGCCAGCGCCATTCCTGCCCATGAGCAGGGAGGAGATGGATCAGCTTGGCTGGGATTCATGCGACATCATCATCGTGACCGGTGATGCGTATGTCGATCACCCGTCGTTTGGCATGGCCATCATTGGCCGTTTGCTGGAGTCCCAGGGTTTCCGTGTGGGCATCATTGCCCAGCCGAACTGGCAGTCCAAAGACGACTTCATGAAGCTGGGCGAGCCGAACCTGTTTTTCGGCGTCGCGGCCGGCAACATGGACTCAATGATCAACCGCTACACCGCCGACAAAAAAGTCCGTTCCGATGACGCCTACACCCCCGGTGGCATGGCAGGCAAACGTCCGGACCGCGCGAGCCTGGTGTACAGCCAGCGCTGTAAAGAAGCCTACAAAAATGTCCCGATTGTGCTCGGTGGCATCGAGGCCTCCCTGCGCCGCATTGCCCATTACGACTACTGGCAAGACCGCGTACGCAACTCGATCCTGATCGACGCTTGCGCCGACATCCTGCTGTACGGCAACGCCGAGCGGGCCATTGTCGAAGTTGCCCAGCGCCTGTCCTATGGCCACAAGATCGAAGACATCACTGACGTGCGCGGTACCGCGTTCATTCGCCGTGACACGCCCAAAGACTGGTACGAAGTGGACTCCACGCGTATCGACCGTCCGGGCAAGATCGACAAGATCATCAACCCGTACGTGAACACCCAGGACACTCAGGCCTGCGCCATCGAGCAAGAAAAAGGTCCGGTTGAAGACCCGAACGAAGCCAAGGTCGTGCAGATCCTGGCCAGCCCGCGCATGACCCGTGACAAGACGGTGATTCGCTTGCCGTCTGTTGAAAAGGTCCGTGCTGACGCGGTGCTGTACGCTCACGCCAACCGCGTGCTTCACCTTGAAACCAACCCGGGCAACGCCCGTGCGCTGGTGCAAAAGCATGGCGAAGTGGACGTGTGGTTCAACCCGCCTCCGATTCCGATGACCACCGAAGAGATGGACTACGTGTTTGGCATGCCTTACGCACGTATTCCGCACCCGGCCTACGGCAAGGAAAAAATCCCGGCCTACGACATGATCCGTTTCTCGGTGAACATCATGCGTGGCTGCTTTGGTGGCTGCACCTTCTGCTCGATTACCGAGCACGAAGGCCGGATCATCCAGAACCGTTCCGAAGAGTCGATCATTCGTGAAATCGAAGAGATCCGCGACAAGGTGCCGGGTTTCACCGGCGTCATTTCCGACCTCGGCGGCCCGACCGCGAACATGTACCGCATCGCCTGCAAGAGCCCGGAAATCGAATCCGCGTGCCGCAAGCCGTCATGCGTGTTCCCGGGTATCTGCCCGAACCTGAACACCGACCACTCGTCGCTGATCCAGCTGTATCGCAGCGCCCGTGCCCTGCCGGGTGTTAAGAAGATCCTGATTGCTTCCGGCCTGCGTTATGACCTTGCGGTCGAGTCGCCGGAGTACGTTAAAGAGCTGGTAACCCACCACGTGGGCGGTTACCTGAAGATCGCCCCGGAACACACCGAGGAAGGTCCGCTCAACCAGATGATGAAGCCGGGCATTGGCACCTATGACCGCTTCAAGCGCATGTTCGAGAAGTACACCAAGGAAGCAGGCAAAGAGCAGTACCTGATCCCGTACTTCATTGCGGCGCACCCTGGCACCACTGACGAAGACATGATGAACCTGGCGCTGTGGCTCAAGGGCAACGGTTTCCGGGCAGACCAAGTACAGGCGTTCTATCCGTCGCCCATGGCCACGGCCACGGCGATGTACCACTCGGGCAAGAACCCGCTGCGCAAGGTCACTTACAAGAGTGACGGCGTGACCATCGTCAAGAGCGAAGAGCAGCGTCGTCTGCACAAGGCGTTCTTGCGTTATCACGACCCTAAAGGCTGGCCGATGCTGCGCGAGGCACTGACCCGCATGGGCCGTGCTGACTTGATCGGCTCGGGCAAGGATCAACTGATCCCGCTGCATCAGCCGGCGACCGACAGCTACCAGAGCGCGCGCCGTAAAAACTCGACGCCGGCTGGCAGTCACAAGGTTGCCGGTGGCAAAACCACCAAGATCCTGACGCAACACACCGGCTTGCCGCCGCGTGCCAGCGATGGTGGCAACCCGTGGGACAAGCGTGAAGAGGCCAAGGCTGCGGCGTTTGCCCGTAACAAACAGGCGGCCAAAGAGCGCCAGGAAGCCGCCAAGGGCGGTAAAGGCAAGAAGCCTGTGCGCAAGCCCGTAGTCCCGCGCTAAATGCCTGTGTAGCCGCTGCCGCAGGCTGCGATCGAGCCCGAAGGGGTCGCGCTTTTTCAGAGCGAAGGTCCTGCGGCCCTTATCGCAGCCTGCGGCAGCGGCTACACAGTGATGCCTACACCAACGCCAGCCTTCGGGCTGGCGTTGTGCATTCTGGGGTGTGGGGTTATGCGTGGGGGGCTGGGGTTTCGGTGGCGTCAGCGTCTTCTTGCGCGACCTCGTGTTCTGCATCAACGTCTTGATCGTTCTCTACAGGAGTGCCTTCTGCTGCGGCTTTTTTGCGCGCGAGCTTTTCCTCTTTCTTCTGCTCTTTAGCCAGGTCTCGTTGACGTTTGGCGAAGTTATAGTTGGGTTTGGCCATGAGCGATCCTCTTGGGGTCGAAGGTGAGGTTGAGCGGCGCGTATTCTGCCCTGTATTAGTGCCTTGCCGTTAGCTGGGTTTTTGCCATCAGGCTGTTTGCGCGCAAAACACGACTCTACACCCAGATGCCGATTAAACCCCGAAAAAGCCCAAAATGGCCTAAGGATGCTGGTCTTACGTTCGTTTGCCTGATAGAAGGTCATGACAAAAAACGTCAGGACGTGACGTGGGTCATTGGAACAACGCCCGTTTTCGTGCATCCTGTATACAAATAATGGATTTTTTGTACCCTACCTCGGAGAAAAACCATGTTTGCAAAAGTTGTTGCGGTATCTCTTTTGACCTTGGCCAGCGGCCAATTGTTAGCAGCTGAGTGCAAGGTCACCGTTGATTCGACCGACCAAATGTCGTTCAACACCAAAGCTATCGAGATCGACAAGTCCTGCAAAACTTTCACCGTAGAGCTGACACACTCCGGTAGCTTGCCAAAAGCAGTCATGGGCCATAACTGGGTACTGAGTAAAGAAGCCGATATGCAGCCTATCTCCACTGATGGTCTGAGCGCGGGTATCGACAAAGACTATCTGAAGGATGGCGACACGCGCATCATCGCGCACACCAAGGTGATTGGCGCTGGCGAAACCGACTCCGTGACCTTTGATGTCTCCAAGCTCAAAGCGGACGAGAAGTACGGGTTCTTCTGCTCGTTCCCGGGCCATATCTCGATGATGAAAGGCACCGTCACGCTGAAATAAGCGCAGGTCCCTCAAACAGCCCTGACGTGCGTTGCGCCGTCGGGGCTGTTTGCATTCAGGCTCAGGCTTTTGAGTCGGTCATCTTGAAAATGCCTTGGGCGTTGCTGCTGTCGAAGTTCAGGTCGATGCGCCCGGTGTCCGGGTCGACCTTGCGCTGAATAAATTCGACAAACGAGCCCGGCACTTGATGCTCGCGGCACTGACCTTGGGCATCGATCAGCTCGCGGGTGACGGTGCAGGCGCGGTAGGCCGTCTGCATGACCCGCCCCGAAGCTGACACCTCAATGCTGTCTTTCATTGGCCGCTGCAATTCGCGCTGCTGGGCGACGCAGGCGTTCAGGTCCTGCACGCGGTCGGTCAAATGGTTGAAGCTGTTGCCCTCGGTGGCGATCCAGGCCATTTCTGCGCTTTCGTTGAGCAAGCACTGGTAGTCCGCAGCGTGGACCACGCCGTGTTGGCGGCCAAAGGCGCGGTGCAAGGCGGGCAACAGCGTGCGGGCCTCGCTCAGGCTGCAATGGCGGGTCAGGCTCAGGCGGTTGAGCAGGCTCAGGTGTTCAGGCTGCAGCGGGTCGAGGCTTGAGCCGACCACGCGGCTGACAGCGTGCTGAAAGGCCTCGCTGAAGCGCCCGGGGTGCAATTCCGAGACAAAAAACTGCGCAATGTCTTCAGGCAGGTCCATCTGGCGATAGCCCCAGCCGGTCATGCTCAGTTTGGTCAGCGGGTAGGTGCGCACATCGGTAAAGCCCAGCGGCTCCAGCAAGCGCGCAAACGCCTGACGGCCGCGCGGCAATTGGCCGTTAATGGGCCAGTCCACCGTGCGAATGGCGCCGTGATCAAACACCACCTTGCGCCCTTGCCGGGTTTGTTCTTCGACATACCGTCGGCCATCTGGCACAGCGTTGACCAAGGTGTGGAACAAACACAGGTTCAGCGCTTGCGCGAGCCATACGCGGTGCAGCGACTGTTCGCTCCAGTTAAAGCGCTGCAAGGCAGGGGGCACCTCAACATGCTCGCGCAACCAGTGAGCGGTTGGCTGATCGAGTGCCGATTCAACCAAAGAGAACAAACCATCGAAAGAAGACATGGGGCAGGGCTCTGACGACCAAATAGAGGTCTATCAAAGCCGCTAAGCCCCGTGCGGACAAGCGAAAAAAAATGCGGGGTTCATTCCGTTTTTTCTGGCTGTGACGCAGACAGGTCTGCGCGGTCTTTTGATGATAAAACCTGCCCGTCAAAATCTTCATCTAGCCGTTATAACGTAACGAGTAAGATGACGCGACCGGAGTATTCGAGTGCGTGGAAGGTGTATGGACAGACGTAGCGTGGTGAAATTTCTCTTGGCCGGGTTGGCATTGCCGACGCCACTTATAGCGTATGCCTCACAAGCAGTGCGGCGTGTGAGTGTCAGTCGAGTGCAAGGTTCGACCACGCTGCTGTTTGACCTCAGCGGGCCGGTCATCGCCAACAGCTTTACCCTCGAGTCGCCGCCCCGCGTGGTGATTGACCTCAAACGTGCAGTGTTGGCAGCGCCCTTGGAAGGGCTGGTGCTGGACGGCACGCCTGTCACCGCCATCCGCAGCGGCAAAACCCCGGCGGGTGATCTGCGCATCGTGCTGGACCTGGCAGATGCCGGTGTGCGCGCAGCGCTTCGGCCCTTGTCGGCCAATGGCCACCGCCTGGAGCTACAACTGACGGGCCAGCCGGCGAAAGCAGTTGCCTCATCAGCTGTCACGCCCAGCGCCCCCGAGCGCCCGGTAGCCAAGCGCAACCGGGACCTGCTGGTGGTCATTGATGCTGGCCACGGTGGCAAAGACCCCGGCGCGGTGGGTTCCAAGGGCGAACAAGAAAAAATCGTTGCGCTGCAAATCGCCAAGCTGCTGGCCAAGCGTATCGACGCGCAAAAAGGCTACAAGGCCAAGCTGGTGCGTACCGATGACATCTTTATTCCGCTGCGCAAACGCGCCGAAGTGGCGCAAAAGCTCGATGCCGATCTGTTTATCTCTGTGCATGCCGATGCGGCGCCGAGGTTGACGGCGTCTGGCGCGTCGGTCTTTGCGCTCTCGCAAAACGGGGCGACGTCTTCGATGGCGCGCTGGATGGCGGATCGTGAAAACGACGCCGATTCGGTGGGCGGCGGCTTGAACGTCAAGCTGCACAAGGACGACCCGATGGTGGCGGGCGTGCTGCTGGACATGTCGATGAACGCGACCATCTCCACCAGCCTGGACCTGGGGCATCAGGTGCTGTCGCAACTGGGCGGTATTGCGCGGCTGCATCAGTCCAGGGTTGAGCAGGCCGGGTTTGCCGTGCTCAAGTCGGCGGCGGTGCCGTCGATTCTGGTAGAGACCGGGTTCATTTCCAACGTCAACGATTGCCAGCGGCTGCATGACACCCGCCACCAACGCAAAATCGCCGAGGCGATCTTTGCCGGGGTGGACCAGTACTTCCGTCAGCGCCCGCCCGCTGACAGCCTGATCGCGGCAAAGGTCAGAAACGAGTCTGCCTGAGCCCGTAACGGGTCACGCTTCGATAGAGGAGTGATGGCCCGTAATCAGCCACACGTCATTGATGCGTTCGAAGGTGAACAGGAACCGCGCCGGTACCAGGCGCTGTTCGTTGTTTGCCCGGTAGGAAAAGGTGTAGAGGCCGCCCACGACCACGGTGCCGAGTTTGCGGCTGACGCGCTTTTTGAACACCTGGATGTCACACACCAAGCCATCATTGGCCAAAAAGTTCTCGAAATAGTTGCGGCGGCTGTCGTCGCAATCACGCACCTGATTGGACAAAGTCGGCACCAGGATGGCGTCGGGGGCATACAGCGCGAGGATTTGTTCGACGTCACGGGTGGCAATGGTTGCAGCCCAGCGAAAGAGGGCGGCTTTGGCACCTACGAGGCATGCCAGTTCGGTATCGGCAAACGGTTCGTTGGCTGGCGGTGAGGAAGGGGCTTGGCTCATCAAGGCTGACCTATGGGGGTTCTAAAGTGCGGAAACGGCCCCATGCTACAGCATTGCTGTTACTTTATAGCGTGCAAGTTACAAGTTGTTTCTGAGACGTGCAGGTGGCGAAGAATGCATCGCCGCCTGCGCAGCCAGGCCTCACGGCGCGAACGGCATCTCGCGCTTGTGGTGGGTCTTCTCATAGGTGCTGCAGATGATGTTGAACGCCTCTTCGCGCACCGGCTCGCCGTGCAGGAACGCGTCAATCTCGGCATACGTCACGCCATGGGAGACTTCGTCGGGTTTGCCCGGCGCGAGGTCTTCGAGGTCGGCGGTGGGGACTTTCTCGACCAGAAACTCCGGTGCACCCAAATGCCGGGCAATGGCCCGTACCTGGTTCTTCACCAGCCCGCTGAGCGGGGCCAGGTCGCACGAGCCATCGCCAAACTTGGTGAAAAAGCCCATCACGGCTTCGGCGGCGTGGTCGGTGCCGATCACCAGCCCGCCCGTGGCGCCAGCGATGGTGTATTGCGCCACCATGCGCATCCGCGCCTTGGTGTTGCCCAGCACAAAGTCCACGGTTTCTGGCTTTTTGCCTTCAAACGCGCTGACCTCAGCGGCCAGGGCTTTGACTGCCGGGCCGATGTTCACGGTCTGGCGCTCATCGGGGTTGATAAAGTCGACGGCCGCGGTGGCATCGGCTTCGTCTTGCTGCACGCCGTAGGGCAGGCGCACGGCAATAAAGCGGTATGCCTTGTCGCCGGTCTGCTCGCGCAGCTGCTGCACGGCCTTCTGAGCCAGCAGGCCTGCGGTCAACGAGTCGACGCCGCCGCTGATGCCCAGCACCAGGGTCTTGAGCCTGGCATTGTGCAGGCAGCACTGAATAAAGGTGATGCGCCGTGCAATCTCGGACTCAAGCGCGGCGGTATTTTTAAACGGCGGTTGGACCTTGAGATCTTCAGCAATCTGACGCTGTACGGCCTGCATGATTCACTCCTTGGAGGATTGTTCAGGAACATTGAAAACGTGGCGCAAATAGGCGGCGAAGTTTGGATCAGAGCAATGGGTCTTGCCAGGCTCATCCGATATCTTGGCGACGGGCGAGCCATTACAGGCGGTCATTTTAAGCACGATGCTCATCGGCTCAACACCCGGAATGTCGCAGGTCAGGTTAGTCCCGATACCGAAGCTGACGTTGATACGCCCGCGCAACGCCCGGAAAATCTCCAGCGCGCGGGGCAAAGTCAGGCTGTCGGAAAACACCAGGGTCTTGCTCATCGGGTCGATGCCCAGGTGATGGTAATGCGCGATGCATTTTTCGGCCCACACCACCGGGTCACCCGAGTCGTGGCGCAAACCGTCGAACAGCTTGGCGAAGTACAGATCGAAGTCGGCCAAAAAGGCGTCGGTGGTGATGCAGTCGGTCAGGGCGATGCCCAACAGGCCACGGTACTCACGCACCCAACAATCGAGCGCGGCGCTTTGGCTGTCGATCAAGCGCGGGCCCAGTTGTTGGTGCGCCATGATCCATTCGTGGGCCATGGTGCCCAGCGGCTTCATGTCCAGCTCGCGGGACAGGTTGACGTTGCTGGTGCCGACAAAGCGCCCGGGGAAGTCATGCTTGAGCACCGTGACGACTTCTTCCTGCACCCGGTAAGAAAACCGGCGACGCGTGCCGAAATCGGCGACTTGCAACTCAGCCAGTTCGTCGGCATTGGCGTTGGCTTGCAGCCAGTCAAACTTGCGATACAACTGCTCGCGGGCCTCTCGCAGCAGCGTGCCGGCATAGCGTGAGCGGTTGCGCACTTCACTGACAATCGCCAGCAGCGGCACTTCAAACAGAATCACATGCAGCCACGGGCCGCGCAGGCGGATAAACAGCTCGCCGTTTTCGATGCCGGTGTGCACGTAGCGCAGGTTGAAGCGGAACAGGCCCAGAAAGCGGATGAAGTCGGGCTTCATGAACGTGATACGTTCCAGGAACCCGAGTTGGTCCGGGGTCATGCTCAGCTCAGCGAGACGTTCGATCTGGTGGCGAATCTCGCTCAAATACGGGCGCAGGTCCTCGCTGTTACGGCAGCGGAACTCCCATTCGACTTCAACGTTGGGGTAGTTGTGCAGCACCGCCTGCATCATGGTCAGTTTGTAGAAATCGGTGTCGAGCAAGTTCTGCACGATGCGGTCGGCAAACACACTCTCGCTCATAGCGGCAATCTCCATGCTGCCCGTGCCTGATAGCCACGGCGTTCAGCTTTTTCAATGAATGGCGATAGTGGCGCATATTCGCAGACCGTATTGCCAGCGGTTTTTGTATTGATGACTGCAATCCCCCTGTAGGAGCGAGCTTGCTCGCGATCTTTTGATCTTTTAAAAGCTCGCGAGCAAGCTCGCTCCTACACGGTTATGTGTCATCCAGATGTTCCATCATCCAGTTCACAAACGCCTTGACCTTCGGCACGCCCGCCGAGTGTTCGGGATAGGCCAGGTAATACGCATCGCGGCTCGGCATCGGGTGCTGCCAGGCAATGACCAGCTTGCCTTCGCTCAGTTCTTCTTCCACCAGAAACCTCGGCAGCAAGGCCACGCCGCAGCCCACCTGCGCCGCGCGGATGCACATATAAAACGTGTCGAACCGTGGCCCGTGATAGCTGTGATCGGTGTGATAACCCTGGCTTTCAAACCATTCGTGCCAGGCCTGCGGGCGTGAGGCGTTTTGCAGCAGCACCAGGTCGGTGAGTTGCGTGGGGTCGTCGAAGGGATGGTCGGGCAAGCTCGACGGCGCACACACTGCGACCAGTTCTTCACCGAACAACCTCACCGACTCGGTGCCGGGCCGCGATCCCTGACCAAAATAGAACGCCAGATCACTGCGCCCTTGCAACAGGTCATCGGCGGGCTGTTCGTTACACACGTCCAGATGAATATGCGGGTGCCGCAGCCGCCAGCCCTTGAGGCGCGGCATCAGCCAGCGGGCGCCAAAGGTCGATGGCGTCGACACGCGCAACACCTCGGTTTCGCCGCCATACGAGCGCAGGGTGTGGGTCGACATCTCGACTTGGGTCAGGATTTTTCGGACTTCTACCAGGTACAAGTCGCCAGCGGGCGTCAGTTGCAGGCGGCGCCGCACCCGGCGGAACAACAAGTGCTGAAGCAGTTCTTCCAGCTGTGCGACCTGCTTGCTGACCGCACTTTGGGTCAGGTTCAGCTCTTCGGCGGCGCGGGTAAAGCTCAGGTGCCGGGTCACCGCCTCAAAACACTGCAACGCCGTGATCGATGGCAGATAACGCTTGTTCAGCATAAAGACCCCCCAGTGCTGGTTGTTCGCCGACTTTACCCGTGTAGCATGAATTTTCGGAATGATATCTCGCTTAAAGGTCGTTTGTTACCGCCGGATGAGCCAGCTACAACTAAAGGCCTAAGAACCTGTTTATTGAATCTAAGGAGTGCCCCATGGTTGCTGCATTACTGGATCGTCTTGGCGTAAACCCGGCGCTGTATCAACGCGGCAAGCAGCCGGTCTACACGCCGATTGATGGCAGCCAGATTGGCACCGTGCAGTGGGAAGGGGCGGCCGAGGTTGAGCAGCACGTGACCCGCGCTGAACATGCGTTCGAGGCCTGGCGCAAGGTCCCGGCGCCACGCCGGGGTGAGCTGGTGCGTCAGTTCGGTGACCTGTTGCGTGAATATAAGGCGGACCTAGGCGAGCTGGTGTCGTGGGAGGCGGGCAAGATCACCCAGGAAGGCCTGGGCGAAGTGCAGGAGATGATCGACATTTGCGACTTCGCCGTTGGCCTGTCGCGTCAGCTCTACGGCCTGACCATCGCCTCGGAACGTCCAGGCCACCACATGCGCGAAACCTGGCACCCGCTGGGCGTGGTCGGGGTGATCAGCGCCTTTAACTTCCCGGTGGCCGTGTGGGCGTGGAACACCACCCTGGCGCTGGTGTGCGGTAACGCGGTGATCTGGAAGCCGTCCGAGAAAACCCCGCTGACCGCGCTGGCCTGCCAGGCGCTATTCGATCGCGTGCTGAGCAACTTCAGTGACGCGCCCCAGTACCTGAGCCAAGTGGTGATCGGTGGTCGCGACGCCGGTGAAGCCCTGGTCGATGACCCGCGTGTCGCGCTGATCAGCGCCACCGGCAGCACCCGCATGGGCCGCGAAGTGGCGCCTAAAATCGCCGCGCGTTTTGCCCGCAGCATTCTCGAACTGGGCGGCAACAACGCGATGATCCTCGGCCCCAGCGCCGATCTGGACATGGCCGTGCGCGCCATCCTGTTCAGCGCCGTCGGCACCGCCGGGCAGCGTTGCACCAGCCTGCGCCGGTTGATCGCACACGAATCGGTCAAAGCAGACATCGTCACCCGGCTCAAAGCGGCGTATTCCAAAGTGCGCATCGGCCACCCGCTGGAAGGCAACTTGGTCGGCCCGCTGATCGACCAACACAGCTTCGAAAATATGCAAAACGCCCTGGAACAAGCCCTGAGCGAAGGCGGGCGGGTGTTTGGCGGCGAGCGCCAGTTGGCCAGCCAATACCCGGACGCGTACTACGTGGCCCCGGCCATTGTGGAAATGCCGGAACAAAGCGAAGTGGTGTGCAGCGAAACCTTTGCACCGATCCTGTACGTGATCGGCTACAGCGACTTTGCCGAGGCCTTGCGCCTGAACAACGCCGTGCCGCAAGGCTTGTCATCGTGCGTGTTCACCACCGACGTGCGCGAGGCCGAGCAATTCATGTCGGCCACCGGCAGCGACTGCGGCATCGCCAACGTCAACATTGGCCCGAGCGGTGCAGAGATCGGCGGTGCCTTTGGTGGCGAAAAAGAAACCGGCGGCGGTCGTGAATCCGGCTCCGACGCCTGGCGCGGCTACATGCGCCGTCAGACCAACACCGTGAACTACTCGCTGGAACTGCCGTTGGCGCAGGGCATCACCTTTGACTAACTGACAAACGCACCGTAGGAGCTGCCGCAGGCTGCGATCTTTCAAGATCAAAAGATCGCAGCCTGCGGCAGCTCCTACGAATGACGTCAGATCATCACCCGGTTTCATTGCTGGAGCCCCCCATGCCACTACAAGAACAATGCTTATGGGAAACCCTGACGCCTCAACGTCCGCAAGCGCCCGCGTTTAAGGGCGAATTGAGTGTCGATGTGTGCGTCATCGGCGCCGGGATCACCGGCCTGTCCGCCGCCATCCATTTGCTCGAACAAGGCAAACGCGTGTGCGTGCTTGAGGCCCACCGCACCGGGCACGGCGGGTCCGGGCGCAACGTTGGGCTGGTCAACGCGGGAATGTGGATCCCGCCGGACGACATCGAGGCCGGTTTCGGTGAGGCCGTCGGCAGCCAGCTCAATCGCATGCTCGGCGCCGCACCGTCGCTGGTGTTCAGCCTTGTCGACAAATACCGCATCGACTGCCAGTTACGCCGCGAAGGTACGCTGCACATGGCCCACAACGCCCGCGGCGAAGCCGACTTGCGCAGCCGCGAGCAACAATGGAAACGCCGTGGCGCGCCGGTCGAGTTGCTCACCGGCTCTGCCTGTGCAGCCGCCACCGGCACCCAAAAAATTGCCGCCGCCTTGCTCGACCGTCGCGCCGGTACGCTCAACCCCATGGCGTACACCTCGGGGCTGGCGAAAGCCGCCAGTGATCTGGGCGGGCACCTGTTTGATCATTCGCCCGTCACCGGGCTGGAGCGCCAGGGCGCGCGCTGGTCGGTGCAAACGGCGCACGGAGCGGTCAGCGCTGAACAGGTGGTGCTGGCCTCCAACGCGTACACCGAAGGCGAATGGACTGACCTGCGGCGTAACTTTTTCCCCGGTTACTACTACCAAGTGGCCTCTAAACCTCTGACCGATGACAGTGCCAACAGCATCTTGCCCGGCGGCCAAGGGTCGTGGGACACGCGCCAGGTGCTCAGCAGCATTCGCCGCGACGCCGAAGGCCGTTTATTGCTCGGCAGCCTGGGCAACGGCAATCAAAAGCCCACCTGGTTCTTGAAGGCCTGGGCTGACCGCGTGCAACAGCATTACTTCCCGTCATTGAAAGGTGTGGAATGGGAGTGCACCTGGACCGGCTGCATCGCCTTCACCCCCGATCACTTGATGCGTTTATTCGAGCCCGCGCCCGGTTTAGTGGCGGTCACAGGCTATAACGGTCGCGGCGTGACCACCGGCACCGTGGTGGGCAAAGCCTTTGCCGATTACCTGTGTCACGGCGATGCCAGCGCGCTGCCGATTCCTTTTTCGGCCATGCAATCGGTGCCGCATGCGGGCTTGCGCAGCTGTTTGTATGAGGCGGGATTTTCGCTTTATCACGCTGGCCAATGCCTGAGAATTGTTATCTAAAGGTGATATTTAATCGCCAGCACGACGTTTGCGCGAACAGCGACTAGCCTCAGGTGGTGCGCCATGTAGCAGTCATGCACCGCGAGTGTGCAGATCGGTGACGCGCTGGGTTACAAGGAGAATGCCAAGGCTAGCGCAACCCGGTTGCAACGTGTGTTGAGCCTGGTGGCACTTTGAACACATAAACGGTTTTACCTTCCTCGGTTTAGACGGTTGCACGCCCAATGAAAAAGGGCCCGAAACAGTCGACATAACAATAAAACAACGGCTTTTCCCAGAATAAAAAACCAATGGCACGCGCCTTGCTCAGCGCTTTATGTGAAGTCGCAGTGCCAACTAAAAAAACTCAGGAGCACCACCTCATGTCGCAGACGTTCTACAAGAAAGGTTTTCTGGCTCTCGCGGTAGCAGCCGCGTTGGGCGTTTCTTCGTTTGTTCAGGCCGATGTGAAAATCGGTGTAGCGGGGCCGATGACCGGCGCCAACGCGGCATTTGGCGAGCAATACATGACCGGGGCGAAGGCGGCGGCTGAGGTTATAAACGCCAAGGGCGGGATCAACGGCGAGAAAATCGTCCTGGTGGCCGGTGACGATGCCTGCGAACCCAAACAGGCCGTGGCGGTGGCCAACCGTTTGGTCGATCAGGACAAGGTCGCCGGGGTGATCGGCCATTTCTGCTCCTCCAACACCATTCCGGCGTCTGAGGTGTACGCCGACGCGGGTGTGATCATGATCACGCCGGGCTCCACCAACCCGCAGGTGACTGAGCGTGGCCTGGACGCGGTGTTCCGCATGTGCGGGCGTGATGACCAGCAAGGCATTGTGGCCGGTGACTACATTGTCGATGTGCTCAAGGCCAAGAAAGTCGCGGTGATCAACGACAAGGACACCTACGGCAAAGGCCTGGCTGACGCCACCAGTGCGCAGTTGACCAAGCGCGGCGTCAAGCCAGTGCTTGAAGAGGGCCTGACCCGTGGCGAGAAAGACTTCAGCGCCCTGGTCACCAAAATCCGCGCGTCCGGCGCCGACGTCGTGTATTTCGGCGGTCTGCACCCGGAAGCCGGCCCACTGGTGCGTCAACTGCGTGAAGCGGGCCTCAAGGACGTGAAGTTCATGTCTGACGATGGCGTGGTCACCGACGAATTGGTCTCCACCGCAGGCGGCAAACAGTACGTTGACGGCGTGTACATGACCTTCGGCGCCGACCCGCGCCTGCTGCCGGACAGTAAGGCCGTGGTCGAAGAGTTCCGTAAAGCCGGCAAAGAGCCAGAAGGCTACACCCTGTACGCCTACGCTTCCCTCCAGGCCCTGGCGGATGCCTTCAACGGCGCCAAGTCCAACAAAGGTGAAGACGCCGCCAAGTGGCTCAAGGCCAACCCTGTTGCCACCGTCATGGGCAAGAAAGAGTGGGACGCCAAAGGCGATCTCAAAGTCTCTGACTACGTGGTTTACCAGTGGGACAAAGACGGCAAGTACCACCAGCTGGAACAGCAGAAGTGAGATGAGCTGCTCGCTTGAACGGCGCTTTGCGTCCGTTCAGGCGGGAATGAGTCTGCACAACCTGCCTTTTTTCCAGGAGCTGCGTAAACCGCACCACCCAGGTTAATACCTGTCAGTTAAGCGAACGCTGTTTTAAATGCAGCAAAAAACCTGTGGGAGCCTGGCTTGCCAGCGATACAGGCGATGCGGTCTTTGTGTTGAACCGCGTCGATACCATCGCGGGCAAGCCCGCTCCCACAGGTGATACGCGTTAACGGGCCGGCATCAACCATCCAGGCCGCTTTTGGCGGTGTGGCGGGCGCGAGTTTGCGCAATCGCTCAACTGCGTGAGATTGCGTTATGGACGGTATTTTCCTGCAGCAACTGCTGAACGGCCTGACCCTCGGGTCTGTCTACGGCCTGATCGCCATCGGCTACACAATGGTCTACGGCATCATCGGCATGATCAACTTCGCCCACGGCGAGGTGTACATGATTTCCGCTTACCTCGCGGCAATCAGTCTGGCTCTGCTGGCGTACTTCGGTATCGAATCCTTCCCATTACTGATGTTGGGCACCCTGATCTTCACCGTGGTGGTCACCGGCGTGTATGGCTGGGTGATCGAACGCGTGGCCTACAAACCGCTGCGCAACTCGACCCGGCTGGCGCCGCTGATCAGCGCCATCGGCATTTCGCTGATCCTGCAAAACTACGTGCAAATCGCCCAAGGCTCGCGCCAGCAGGGCGTACCGACACTGCTGAGCGGCGCCTGGCGCGTCGATATCGGCACCGGCTTTGTGCAACTCACCTACACCAAAGTCTTCATCCTCATCGCCGCGTTTGTCGGCATGGGTTTGCTGACCTACATCATCAAGTACACCAAGCTGGGCCGCATGTGCCGGGCCACGCAACAAGACCGCAAAATGGCCTCGATTCTGGGGATCAACACCGACCGGGTCATTTCCTACGTGTTCGTCATCGGCGCCGCCATGGCCGCGCTGGCCGGTGTGCTGATCACCATGAACTACGGCACGTTCGACTTTTATGCCGGCTTCATCATTGGCATCAAAGCGTTTACCGCTGCGGTACTCGGCGGGATCGGATCACTGCCCGGCGCCATGCTCGGGGGGATCATCCTGGGGGTGTCCGAGTCACTGTTTGCCGGGTTGATTAACTCGGACTACAAGGACGTGTTCAGCTTCTCACTGCTGGTGGTGATTCTGATTTTCCGTCCCCAAGGCCTGCTGGGTCGTCCACTCGTGGCGAAGGTGTAAGTATGTCTGCAGCCATTAATAAACCGATTGATATCAAAAAGAGCGTCGTCGATTCGATCCTTGCCGGGTTGATCTCACTGATTGTGTTCGGGCCGATCGTGGGGGTCGTGCTCGACGGCTACAGCTTTAATCTGCAACCGGCGCGCGTCGGCTGGCTGGTGGCAATTGTGATGGTCGGGCGCTTTGCCCTGAGCCTGTTCCTGCAAACCTCCCGTGGCCTGAAGATTCTCCACGGGTTTGAATCCACAGGTTCAGGCGTGCACGTGTTGCCACCCGACTACAAATCGCGGCTGCGCTGGATCATCCCGCTGCTCATCGTGATTGCCATCGTGTTCCCGTTCTTCGCCAATAAATACGTGCTGACGGTGGTGATTCTGGGGCTGATCTACGTGTTGCTCGGCCTTGGTCTGAACATCGTGGTGGGCCTGGCTGGGCTGCTCGACCTCGGTTACGTGGCGTTCTACGCCATTGGTGCCTACGGCCTGGCGCTGGGTTATCAGTACTTGGGGCTGGGTTTTTGGTCGGTCTTGCCGCTGGCGGCGATTGCGGCGGCGCTGGCGGGGTGCATTCTCGGGTTTCCGGTGCTGCGCATGCACGGTGACTACCTGGCCATCGTGACCCTGGGCTTTGGTGAAATCATTCGCCTGGTGCTCAACAACTGGCTGTCGTTTACCGGCGGGCCCAACGGCATGCCGGTGCCATCGCCAACCTTTATGGGCCTGGAATTTGGTCGGGTGGCCAAAGAGGGCGGGATACCGTTTCACCAGTTCTTCGGGCTGGACTACAACCCCAACGTCAAATTCCTGTTTATCTACATCGTGCTGTTTTTGGTGGTGCTGCTGGTGCTCTACATCAAGCACCGCCTGACCCGCATGCCGATTGGCCGGGCGTGGGAAGCACTGCGCGAAGACGAAATCGCTTGCCGCGCCATGGGCCTGAACCACGTGCTGGTCAAGCTCTCTGCGTTCACCCTCGGGGCATCGACCGCAGGCTTGGCCGGGGTGTTTTTCGCCAGTTACCAAGGCTTCGTCAACCCGTCCTCGTTCACCTTCTTTGAGTCGGCGCTGATCCTCGCGATTGTGGTGCTCGGCGGTATGGGCTCGACGGTGGGCGTGGTGATTGCCGCGTTCGTCCTGACCGTGGCCCCGGAACTGCTGCGCAGCTTTGCCGAGTACCGCGTGTTGCTGTTCGGCGTGTTGATGGTGCTGATGATGATCTGGCGCCCGCGTGGCCTGATCCGTATCAGCCGTGTCGGGGTAACACCGCGTAAAGGAGTGGCGCCATGAGCAAGCCTTTGATGGACAAAGACGTGGTGCTCTCGGTCGACAAACTGATGATGCATTTTGGTGGGATCAAAGCCCTGAGTGACGTCAGCCTCAAGGTCAAACGTAACTCGATCTTTGCCTTGATCGGCCCGAACGGCGCGGGCAAAACCACAGTGTTCAACTGCCTGACCGGGTTTTACAAAGCCACCGGCGGCAAGATCGAAATCACCGCCCGTGGTGCCCACACCAACGTGATCAAGTTGCTGGGCGAGCCGTTCAAGCTCAGCGACTTTGTTTCACCGAAAACCTTTGCCAGCCGCCTGTTCTACAAAATGTTCGGCGGCACCCATTTGGTTAACCGCGCAGGGCTGGCCCGTACCTTCCAGAACATTCGCCTGTTCAAGGAAATGTCCGTGCTGGAAAACCTGCTGGTGGCGCAGCACATGTGGGTCAACCGCAACCTGCTGGCGGGCATCCTCAACACCAAGGGTTACCGTAAATCCGAAAGCGATGCCCTCGACCATGCGTTTTACTGGCTGGAAGTGGTTGATCTGGTCGACTGCGCCAACCGGCTGGCCGGTGAATTGTCGTACGGCCAGCAGCGGCGCCTGGAAATCGCCCGGGCCATGTGCACGCGGCCGCAGATCATTTGCCTCGACGAACCTGCCGCCGGGCTCAACCCCCAGGAAACCGAAGCCCTGAGCGCGATGATTCGCCTGCTGCGCGACGAGCACGACCTGACGGTGGTGCTGATTGAGCACGACATGGGCATGGTCATGAGCATTTCCGATCACATCGTGGTGCTCGACCACGGCAACGTGATCGCCGAGGGCGGGCCGGAAGCGATCCGCAACGACCCCAAAGTGATTGCAGCCTATCTGGGTGCTGACGAAGAGGAGCTGATATGACGAGCACGATCCTCGAACTCAAGGAACTGGATGTGCACTACGGGCCGATTCAGGCCCTGAAAAAAGTCTCGCTGCACATTGAAGAGGGCGAAACCGTGAGCCTGATCGGCTCCAACGGCGCGGGCAAGTCTACGCTGCTGATGTCGATCTTTGGGCAGCCCCGCGCCAGCGGCGGGCAGATTCTGTACCGGGGCGTGGACATCACCCAGAAGTCCTCGCACTACATCGCCTCCAACGGCATTGCCCAATCGCCGGAAGGGCGGCGCGTGTTTCCGGACATGACCGTGGAAGAAAACCTGATGATGGGCACCATCCCCATTGGCGACAAGCACGCCAGCGAAGACATGCAGCGCATGTTCGAGCTGTTTCCACGGCTCAAGGAGCGGCGTACCCAGCGGGCCATGACCATGTCGGGCGGCGAGCAGCAAATGCTCGCCATCGCCCGGGCGTTGATGAGCCGGCCCAAGCTGCTGTTGCTGGATGAACCCAGCCTGGGGCTGGCGCCGATTGTGGTGAAACAGATCTTTGCCACCCTGCGTGAACTGGCCAAGACCGGCATGACCATCTTTCTGGTGGAGCAAAACGCCAACCACGCCCTGCGTTTGTCCGACCGCGCCTACGTGATGGTCAACGGCGAAATCCGCCTGACCGGCACCGGCAAGGACCTGCTGAGCAACGAAGAAGTGCGCAACGCCTACTTGGGCGGGCATTGAGCAACCCTACCTCACTGTAGGAGCGAGCTCGTCTCGCGATCTTTTGATCTTTTAAAAGATCGCGAGGCTAGCTCGCTCCTACAGGGTTGCGGCAAATTGTGGAAAACAATATTGCAACCCTACGAAAGCGCGACATATAGACGCGATAAATCCCTGTTTTGTCATCATTTTGACTTGTCCCCGTTTGCTGTGGAGGCGGCTGTGGGTAACGTGGGAGTAGTTGGCTGAAGGCCACGTTATACAAGGCTTTCAGCGCTGTGGTTGTTTTTTGATCAGCGCTTTTTGCTGGGTGTGCTGCGTGATTTGTCAACAGGTTTATTGGCATATGCGGTGTTTTAAAATGTTGTCACCAACCTGTGGATAAGTCTGTGATTAAACTCTGGAAAGAACGCGGCAGAGGGCGGAATGACTGGCTTGTGGCTATCGTTGCGCTGTAACGGTTCTGCACTCTTTTGGGGCATTTGCATGCCGGGTGTGTGCAGGTCAAGTTAAAAACACTTCAAGCTGCGCTACAGGCCTTGTGCACAAAGGCTTTTGCGCCATTCGAGTTGCCCCCAAAGACTGTGGGCGGGCCTGTGGATAAGATGAGTGTAAACAGCGCTAGCCCATATAGACCGTGGCTTGCAAAGGTTTGGTTGTTTTTTGTACAAATTCTCGGCCTTGCTGCTGACTCTTGAGCCGGGCATTCTGCTGTGGATCTTATTTCAACGGCGGCCCAAGCCCGCCAGCCAAGGAGAACACGATGACTTCCACGTTGTTTATTACCGGCGCTACCTCCGGATTTGGTGAGGCGTGTGCGCGCACATTTGCCCAAGCCGGCTGGAAACTGGTCCTGACTGGCCGCCGCGAAGAGCGCCTGAACGCGCTGTGCGAAGAACTGTCCCAGCACACCGAAGTGCATGGCCTGGTGGTGGACGTGCGTGATCGTGCCGCCATGGAGCACGCCATTGCCAACCTGCCGCCTTCGTTCAGCAAGCTGCGCGGACTTATCAACAACGCCGGCCTGGCCTTGGGCACAGACCCGGCGCCCAAGTGCGACCTCGACGATTGGGAAACCATGGTCGACACCAACATCAAGGGCCTGATCTACACCACCCGCCTGCTGTTGCCGCGCCTGATCGCCTACGGCCGGGGTGCCGGTATCGTCAACCTGGGCTCCGTGGCGGGCAGCTACCCGTACCCGGGCAGCCACGTCTACGGCGGCACCAAAGCGTTCGTGAAACAGTTCTCGCTGAACCTGCGCTGCGATTTGCAGGGTACCGGTGTTCGCGTCAGCAACGTTGAGCCAGGCCTGTGTGAAAGCGAGTTCTCGCTGGTGCGTTTTGCCGGTGACCAGGCGCGTTACGACGCTACCTACCAAGGTGCCGAGCCGATCCAGCCGCATGACATTGCCGAGACGATTTTCTGGGTACTCAACACCCCGGCGCACATCAATATCAACCGTCTGGAACTGATGCCGGTCACCCAGTCGTGGAGCGGTTTTGCCATCGAGCGCCGCGCCAAGGAGTAAACTGGCGCCTGCCAGCCTACCCGCGACCTCCCAAAGAGGTCGCATTCAACGGGCTGAAAGGAGTTTGTGTGAGTAACCGTGGTGAGCAGCAACTGCTCAAACAATCAACCGTTCTAATGTTCGCGGTGGCCATTGCCGGCATCGTGACCGGCTTCGTTTCGGGGTCGCAATCCATCTTGTTCGATGGCTTTTTCTCGCTGATCGCGACCTTCATCAAAGTGCTGATGCTGATAACCGCGCAGTTGATCGCCAAAGAAAGTAACCAGCGTTTCCAGTTCGGCTTCTGGCACCTTGAGCCCATGGTGTTGTTGATCGAAGGCAGCTTTTTGCTGTTGATCGCGATCTACGCCTTTCTCAACGGCGTGTTCGGCATCATCAATGGCGGGCGCGATATCGAGCTGGGGCTGGTAATCGTCTACGCGGCGGTATTTACCGTCGTCGAATTCGGCTACTACTTCTGGATCCGCCATAAAAACCGCACCCTCAAATCAACCTTGATCCAGTTCGACAACATCAGTTGGCTGGTCGACGCCATGTTGTCGGCGGGGCTGTTGATAAGTTTCGTCACCGCGTTGGTGCTCAAGCAGCAAGGTTATGCACAGTGGGCCGCGTACGTGGACCCGGCGATTTTGATCTTGCTGGCGCTCAGCATGCTTGCACCGGCGTTCAAAATCCTCCGGCCTGCCTTGCGCGACGTTCTGGGCATCGCCCCGGACGCGCTGGATGACAAAGTACGTGATGTGCTCGAAGCTGTCTCGGCGCGGCATGGTTTTGAAGGCTACAAAACCTATGTGCAAAAGCACGGGCGGGCGCGTTTTATCGAGATCCACATTGTGTTGCCGGCGGGTTATCCCCTGGCCGGGGTGCAGACCCTGGATGCACTGCGTGAAGAAATCTCGGGCATGCTGGGCACGGCTGACAGTGCACGCTGGCTGACCATCAGCTTTACCGGGGATCGCAAGTGGATTGCGTAACCTGGGTTTGATGATCTTTTAATGTGGGAGCGGGCTTGCTCGCGATGAAATCAGCGTGGTCTTTCTGACAAACCGCGTCGTTCGCATCGCGAGCAAGCCCGCTCCCACAGGGTGAAGTATCAGCTTATGTACTGCGCCAACCCGCTGTAGCAGGTGGCCAAGTGATACGGCGTGGTTGACGGCATGTCTTCGCGGCTGACGTTGCCCTGGCCATCACGGCACTCGTACCAGCCGCCTGTGTATAAAAAGCGCTGCTGCAACGCCAGCAATTGGCGTTGCACACGCTCGGCGCCCTCTGGGCGCAAGGTCAGGGCGCGCAGGTACTCGGCTTGAGCCCAGATGCGCTGGGTGCCATCACGCAGGGTCCCGTCCGGTGCCAGCATGCCGCACACCGCGCCGGTCTGCGGGTCTACGCCAACCTGCTCGGCAAAGCCAAACGCGCGGTCCAGCGAGCCATGCAAGGCGGTGCCGCGCAGCAGCGGCGACGAGGCCAGCAAGAACAACCATTCAAACTGATGCCCCGGCTCAAACCAGTTATCCACAGCGCCACGTGGCTTCTCCAGCATCACGTTATGCACAGGCTCGATAAAATGCTGTTGCATGCCGTCGGTCAGTGCCAGCAGGGCGCTTTGAACCGTTGGGTCTTCGCGCACCGAGAGCGTCGCCAAAAAGGCTTCGGCCAGGTGCATCAACGGGTTCTGCAATGGCCCGCTGCCCAGTGACGACCAGTCTTGCTCAAGGCTCGCCTCATACAAGCCGTTGCCCGTGCTGAACTGCTCAAGCACCACTTGCAGGGCGGCATTGAGCACCGACTCCACCAGCGGCTCGCGCACTTTGGCCCAGTAATGGGCGCAGGCGAAGATGATGAAGGCGTGGGTGTACAGGTCTTTGCGTTGATCCAGCGGTGCGCCGTGGGGGTCGATGCTGTAGAACCAGCCGCCGTGTTCGGCGTCGTGAAAGTGGCTCTGCAACGAACGGAACAGCGCCGCCGCGCGCTCGGCGGCGGCCGGGAACGCCGGGTCGTCGATCAGGCTGGCAAACACATACAACTGGCGTGCACAGGCCATGGCGCGATAGCGCTGGGGCGGCAGGGGTTGATGGGCGGGGCTGAGCGCCTCGTAAGGCAGTGCCAGTTCGGCGTTCCAGCCGGGGCCTTGCCACAGCGGCACGATGACCTGACGGAAATGTGCTTGCACGGCCGCAAAGGTTGCGGTCAGTTCTGGCGAAAAGGCGGAGTTGGCTACATCAGGCATCGGCGGACGTCGTCACGGCTGGGGCGTTTGCGCGACATGATACACCGTGAGCCTGAACTCTGTAGGAGCGAGCTTGTTCGCGATCTTTTCAACGATCAAAAGATCGCGAGGCAAGCTCGCTCCTACACAGGGTTTAAGGCACCAGCAGGCCCTGTTTCTCGATAAACGCCACGATGGTGTCCAGGCCGTGCCCGGTCTTCTGGTTGCTGAACACAAACGGCTTGCCGTTGCGCATGCGCGTGGTGTCGCTGTTCATCAGCTCCAGCGACGCACCCACCAACGGCGCGAGGTCGATTTTGTTGATCACCAGCAAGTCAGACTTGCAGATCCCCGGCCCGCCCTTGCGCGGTAACTTGTCCCCGGCCGACACGTCGATCACGTAGATGGTCAGGTCCGACAGCTCCGGGCTGAAGGTAGCGGACAAGTTATCCCCACCCGATTCCACCAGAATCAGATCCAGCCCCGGAAAACGCCGGTTCAACTGGTCCACCGCTTCGAGGTTGATTGAGGCGTCTTCGCGGATGGCCGTGTGCGGGCAACCGCCGGTTTCGACACCGATGATGCGCTCAGGCGCCAACGCTTCGTTGCGCACCAGAAAGTCGGCGTCTTCGCGGGTGTAAATGTCGTTGGTGACCACTGCCAGGTTGTATTTGTCGCGCAGGGCCAGGCACAGGGCCAGGGTCAGCGCCGTTTTGCCGGAGCCCACCGGGCCACCGATGCCGACACGCAAAGGGTGTGTGTTCATTACATTCTCCTAGGAACGAAACAGGCGGCTGTACTGGCGCTCGTGGGCCATGCTTGCCAAAGACAGGCCGAAAGCGGCGCTGCCCAAGTGGGATAAATCGAGAGAGCTGGCGTGCTGCTGGGCTTGCTGCAATGTCGGCGACAGCTCGCTGGTCATGCGCTGAGCCGCTTGCTGGCCCAGCGGCAAGGTTTTCATCAGCACTGCCAATTGGTTTTCCAGCCAGCTCCACAGCCAGGCGGCGAGGGCGTCTTGTGGGCTGATGCCCCAGGCGCGCGCGGCCAATGCCCAGCCAAGGGCCAGATGCGGCTCGTGTTGTTGTGCGAGAAACAGCCGGGCTGGGTCGTCCAGTTCGGGTAAGCCGTTGAGCAATTGCTGCAACGAGTAGCCCATTTGCCGGCTTTCCTGGTGCAGCTCGCGGGTTTCACGGCTGGCGCGGTGCTCGTCGCAAAAACGCTGCAAGGCGTTCCAGTCCTGGTCGGCGGCGGCCTGACAATGGGCCAGCAACAGCGGCGCTTCAAAGCGCGCAAGGTTGAGCAGCAACTGATCGCGGATCCACCGTGTCGCCGTGATCGGGTCGTTGACGCGACCATCGTCTACGGCCATTTCCAGCCCTTGGGAATAGCTGTAGCCGCCAATCGGCAACTGCGGGCTGGCCAGGCGCAACAGCGCCCATGCCGGACTCACAAACGCACACCAAACTGATGCAGGCGCGGCGCGTAGTTGAAGTCTTCTTCGCCCGCCCGTGAATGGTGATGCCCGCCGCCGTAAGCGCCATGTTCTGGCTGGAACGGCGCTTCAATGGATTCGGTGGTCGCGCCCAGTTGATCGAGCATGGCCTTGAGGACGTAATCATCGAGCAGGCGCAGCCAGCCATCACCCACTTGCAAGGCCACGTGGCGATTGCCCAGGTGATAGGCGGCGCGGGTCAGTTCAAAAGCGTTGGGGCAGGTGACGTGTAGCAGTTTTTCGGGGCTGGCGCACACGCGCACGATGCGTCCGTCCTGCGCTTGCAGAAAATCACCGTCACGCAGCGGCGGCTGGCCGCGCTCAAGGAACAGGCCAACGTCTTCGCCTTCATGGCTAAAGCAGCGCAGGCGACTTTTGCTGCGGGCTTCGAAATTCAAATGAAGCTCGGCGCTCCACACGGGGTGGGTTTCGACTTTGCGATGAATCACCAACATTGGAAGGCTTCCTGCAATTAACAATAGAACAGGCACAGCAAGGTGCTTGCCAACCTGGGGCAGGCGGCAAACTGTAGGCTCAAACACAGTGCAGAAAGATGAAGATGTTCTAAAAAAGTGCGGATAAGCAGACGGTGCGCACCAATTGGGTGCGCGCGGTTATTCGGTGCTGCCCAGCCCTTGCCAATGCTTGAGCCCGATAAAGATAAAGCGCAGTTGCTGGCTGATTTTGGCTTGCGGCTGCAAGTAGTCGGGCAGCGCCTCGGCCGGAGGGTCGATGATATCTGGCAAGGCGGCGAACACGCTTTTCACCACCAGATCGGCAATCACCGTCAGCGCCGCGTGGTTCAAGTGCTGCAGCTTGGGCTTGGAACCGAGGTCGGTCGCCAGGTCCGACGTGATGTCTTCACGCAGCGCGCCAATGGCCTGGCGAACCGGCTGTGAGCCGCCGTACTGCTCGCGGGCCAAGAACAAAAACTGTGAGCGGTTGGCCTCTACGACATCCAGAAAGATGCGCACCGAAGCGTTGATCACGCCGCCCATAAACAGCTCGTTATGGCGCACCAGGCGAATGGTTTCGCGAAAGGTCTGGCCCACTTCACTGACCAGCGCCAAGCCCAGTTGGTCCATGTCGCTGAAGTGGCGATAAAAGCCTGTAGGCACGATCCCCGCGGTTTTAGCGACTTCGCGCAGGCTCAAGCTACCAAAGCCGCGATCCGATTCCATTAAGTGGCGGGCAGCATCCATCAGCGCGAGGCGGGTTTGTTGCTTCTGTTCGGCGCGAGGCAGCATTGGGGCGGATGTTCCAGACAAGTACAGCCGGGCACTCTAGCAAATCGGCTTTGAAGGCAGTAGTGATGACATGCACAAACCCAGTGGGAGCGGGCTTGCTCGCGATGGCGGCGTTGCGGTTTATCGGGGCATCGACGTTGACGCTATCGCGAGCAAGCCCGCTCCCACACGGTCATGCTCAGCTTGCACGCTGATTGCGCTCGGCCAGACGGTCTGCGCCGCCTTCAGCGACAAAGGTGCTGCCTTTGGTGCGATCGTAGCCATCTTCAGCCACGCGTTTTTGTTGGTCCAGGGTGCGTTGTGCACCGTCTTCAGCGAGCTGATTGAGCGGCTGGCTGACGCTGCTGGAGGCCGGTTGGGCCATTGGGGTTGGCTCTTCGTCAGCGGGCATGGCGAACGCGTTAAAGGCCAGCAGTGAAAGAGAAAGGCTAAACAAGACAGGGCGTTTCATGGTGTGTGCTCCGTAGCAGTGCAACTCAGGGTTGATGGAGGCAATGCTACGCTTGCAGGCTCGATATCAAAGTTCATACGGCCAATGGTGATAATCGACACAATTGATATTCCCGCGACAAGGCCTCTAGCCTGCGCAGTTGAGGGCACACAGATGCACGTTCACAACGCCTGTGCAGGCGATGCCGAGGTTTTTTTCCGGGAAAACACTGCTCGGATTAAACCTTGGGCCGTCTTTGCCAGTCGTACCTTCATAGTCACCAGGACGTTGAGTCGTCATAAAGGAGCCGCACCATGACGCGCACCCGTAAAACCCTTGCCTGGATAGGCGGTAGTGTTGTCCTGCTGGTGGTCGTATTGGTGGTGATCATTTCTACCTTCGACTGGAACCGCCTCAAGCCGACCATTAACGCCAAAGTGTCCGAGGTGCTGCACCGCTCGTTTGCCATTAACGGCAACCTGGCCGTGCGCTGGCTGCGCGAAGACGGCCAGGGCGGCTGGCGTACCTGGGTGCCGTGGCCGCATGTGATTGCCGAAGACCTGACCCTGGGCAACCCCGACTGGTCAAAAAACCCCGAAATGGCCAGCCTCAAGCAGGTTGAACTGCGCCTGTCACCGCTGGCGCTGTTGAGCCAGACCGTGGCTATCCCGCGTATTGACCTGAAGGAGCCCAAAGCCAAACTCGAACGCCTGGCCGATGGTCGGGCAAACTGGACCTTCACGTTCGACGCCGCCGACCCAAAGGCCGAGCCCTCCAACTGGAAAGTGGACATTGGCGCAATCGGCTTTGATAAAGGCCAGGTGTCGCTGAACGACCAAACCCTGAAAACCCGGCTCGACGTGCTGATCGACTCGCTGGGCAAACCGATCCCGTTTAGCGAGATCGTCGGCGAAAAAGAAGCGAAAAAGAGCCAAGACAAGGGTGCTGTGCCGCAGGACTACGCCTTTGCCCTGAAGGTCAACGGCGAGTACCACGGCCAGAAACTCCACGGCACCGGCAAAATCGGTGGCTTGTTGGCGTTGCGTGATACCAACCAGCCGTTCCCGCTGCAAGCGCAAGTGAGCATTGCTGACACCAAGGTCGCACTGGCCGGCACTCTGACCGACCCGCTGGACCTGGGGGCGCTGGACCTGCGCCTGAAGCTGGCAGGCAGCAGCTTGAGCAACTTGTATCCGCTCACCGGCGTGACCTTGCCCGACTCGCCGCCGTACTCCACCGACGGCCATCTCACCGCCAAGCTGCGTGAGGCCACTGGCGCGACGTTCACGTACGACAACTTCAACGGCAAGATTGGCAGCAGCGATATTCATGGTGACCTGAGCTTTGTGGCGAGCAAGCCACGGCCCAAGCTCACCGGCAAACTGGTCTCCAACCAACTGCTGATGGTCGACCTGGCGCCACTGATTGGCGCGGACTCCAACGATAAACAAAAGGCCCGTGGAGGCAGCAGCAAGCAACCGGCGGACAAAGTGCTGCCGGTCGAAGAGTTCCGCACCGAGCGCTGGCGCGACATGGACGCCGATGTCGAATTCACCGGCAAGCGGATTGTCCAGAGTGCCGACCTGCCGTTCACCGACCTGTACACCCACGTGGTGCTCACTGACGGTGTGCTGAAGCTGGAGCCGCTGCGTTTCGGCGTGGCCGGCGGCAAGCTGGATGCACAGATCAACCTCAATGGCCGCGACACCCCGTTGCAAGGCCGGGCCAAGCTGACGGCGCGCAACTTCAAGCTCAAACAGCTGTTCCCGACCTTTGAGCCGATGAAAACCAGTTTTGGTGAACTGAACGGCGATGCCACGATTTCCGGCACCGGCAACTCGGTCGCTCGCTTGCTGGGCACGGCCAATGGCAATTTGAAAATGCTGATCAATGACGGCGCGATCAGTCGCAGCCTCATGGAAATCGCCGGGTTGAACGTCGGCAATTACGTGGTGGGCAAAATCTTTGGCGACCAGGACGTGAAGATCAACTGCGCGGCGGCTGATTTCGGGATCAAGGATGGCCTGGCCACGTCCCGGTTGTTTGTATTCGACACCCAGAACGCAATCATCTACATCGACGGCACGGCCAACTTCGCCACCGAACGGCTGGACCTCAAGATCACCCCGGAATCCAAGGGCTTTCGTGTGTTCTCGCTGCGCTCACCGTTGTACGTGCGCGGCACCTTTGCGCATCCGAATGCCGGGGTCGAGGCGGTGCCTTTGCTGTTGCGCGGTGCGGGGATGGTGGCGTTGGGCGTGATTGCCGGCCCGGCGGCGGGGCTGCTGGCGCTGGTCGCCCCGAGCGGTGACGTCCCCAACCAATGCGCACCGCTGCTGCAACAAATGCAGCAGGGCAAAGTGCCGAAAACGGTGAAATAAGCGGCCCTCAGACAGCACTGTGGGAGCGGGCTTGCTCGCGATGGGGTCGATGCGGTGTCACTTAATCACCGTGTCGATGCCATCGCGAGCAAGCCCGCTCCCACCAGTTGGGTGATGCTTACAGGTCTTGCAGAATATCCGCCATGTCGTCGGCGTGTTCTTCCTCTTGCGCCAGGATGTCTTCAAAGATCCGGCGTGTAGTCGGGTCTTTGTCGCCGATGTACTGGATGATTTCACGGTAGCTGTCGACCGCAATCCGTTCAGCGACCAAATCCTCGTAGACCATTTCTTTCAGGGTCTTGCCCGCCACGTACTGCGCATGTGCGTTTTTGGACAGCAGGTCCGGGTTGAACTCCGGCTCGCCGCCCAGTTGCACAATGCGCTCGGCCAGTTTGTCGGCGTGTTCCATTTCCTGGTTGGCGTGCTCCAGAAACTCGTCGGCAGCCACGCTGGCCTTGAGCCCGTTGGCCATGAAGTAGTGGCGTTTGTAACGCAGCACGCACACCAGTTCAGTGGCCAGGGATTCGTTGAGCAGCCGCAGGATTTCTTCGCGGTTGGCGTGGTAGCCCTCGGTGACGGCACCGTCTTCGACATTTTTGCGAGCGCGGTCGCGCAGGGTGTTTTTATCGGTCAGATGGATCTCGGTCATTTCTATCTCCTCACTAATCCGGTGGCCGCTTCGCTCTGTTGGCGAGGTCGGTTCGTTAGTTGTGAGTTCAGCGCGCCGAGAAAGTTTTATCTATTTTCAACCGGTCTGGATTTACCCAGCGGTGTCGTCCAGCGCTCAGACAAAATCACCCCGCCCAGGGTCAACGCGCCGCCGATCAGGTGGAAGATATGCAGTTGCTCCTTGAGCACGACTGCCGCAATCAGCGCCGTAATCAGAGGCAGCAAGTTGAAAAACAGCGACGTGCGGCTCGGGCCGAGGGTAGCCACGGCCTTCATCCAGGCCAGCGGCGCGAGCATCGAAGCGAGGATGCAGGCGTACATCACCAGGCCGATGTTGTGCACGCTGGGGCCCATTTTGGGCGACAGCAGGTACATCGGAAACAACACCACAATGGCCACCAGCACTTGCAAGTAGAGCATCTGCAACGGCGGCAGGCGCAGCTGCCACTTTTTCAGCAGGGTGCTGTAAATCGCATACGCCAGGGTGGCGACCAGCATCATCGCGTCGCCCAGGTTCAGGCCGTGGGCGAGCAGCACGCTCAAACTGCCGCTCGACACCACCACCAGCACCCCGACAAACGACAGGACGGCGCCCACCAGCGCGCCACGGGTCAGGCGCTGGCCCAGGCTGATGATCGACATGGTCAGCACCATCAGCGGCATCAACGAGAGGATGATGCCCATGTTGGTGGCCGAGGTGAGCGCGGCGGCGAAGTACGCCAGGCTCTGGTACACCGCCATGCCCAGAACGCCAAGGATAAAAATCTTGCCCAGGTTGGGGCGGATTACTGACCAGTTGGCGATCACCGGCTTGAGCATGAACGGGGTAAACAGCAGCCCGGCCAGCAACCAGCGGTAAAAGCCGATCTCGGACGGGAAGATCGCCCCGACGGCCAATTTGTTGACGACGGTATTGCCAGCCCAGATCAAAATGGCCAGCAGCGGGAAAGCGTATTGCATCAGAAACAACCACAGGGTGAGTAAGCGGCAATTATCCGCTTGTCTGTCTGCACGCCTATACTGCGATCCAGCCAACCTCCGCTTGAATCCAGACAGCATGCGCAAAAAATTGATTTGTGTTCCCGAGTTCGAGCAACTGCCTGCGCCGGTGTATTTTCGGTATGCCGAGTTTGATGCCGACAGCCATTCCACGCCCCATCTGCACAGCTGGGGGTCGCTGGGTTATGTGTCTAACGGCGTCATGCGCTATGAGGTCGGCGGGCGACGTTTTATGTCGCCGCCGCAGTACGCACTGTGGGTGCCGCCCAATACCGAGCATAGTTCCTACAACTCCCACGCGATTGTTTACCGCTCGGTGTATCTGGATGCCGTGCTGTGCGAGCAATTGCCCCGTGAGCCGGTGACGCTGGCCATCAGCGATATTCTCAAAAGCATCCTCAGCGACTTTGCCCGCCGCGACATTCACATCCCGCAGACCGAAGCGGATATCCGTCTGGCCCAGGTGTTGGTCGACCAACTGCAACAAGCCCCGGTGCACCAGTGTTATTTGCCCTATGCCAGCCATCCGGGGT
The DNA here is from genome assembly GCF_040310285.1 of Pseudomonas sp. HY2-MNA-CIBAN-0224. NCBI lineage: Bacteria > Pseudomonadati > Pseudomonadota > Gammaproteobacteria > Pseudomonadales > Pseudomonadaceae > Pseudomonas > Pseudomonas sp. HY2-MNA-CIBAN-0224. The sequence goes on from NZ_JBEOPQ010000021.1 coordinate 37,874, forward strand.
TACAACGGGTGCTCGAAGCGTTACAGGCCCAGCCCGGCGATAATCGGCCGCTGGGCGAATGGGCAGAGCAGGCGCATGTCAGCGAGCGCACCCTGGCGCGCTTGTTTGTGCGTGAACTGGCCATGAGTTTTGGGGAGTGGCGCCAGCGCCTGCGCTTTCTGGCCGCGATTGAGGCGCTGGAATCCACCCGCAGCGTGCAAGACGTCGGGTTTGACCTGGGTTACAGCACGTCTTCGGCGTTTATCGCGATGTTTCAGCGCCAGGCCGGGTGCTCGCCAGAGCAGTATCGACGGCAGTTACGACCGCGCTGAACACGTCGTCGGTAGCTGTAACAGAGTTTGTCTACACTGTGATGAACGTCGCTGCCACCCGGTGCGGCCATAAGGAGAAAACTCCATGAAGATGCTGCGTGTTCCTCTGCTGCTGATGGGTTTACTGCTGTGTTCGCACAGTTTTGCTGACACCGCTCAACAAAACAAAATGACCACCTGCAACGCTGATGCCAGCGCCAAGGCCCTCAAGGGCGATGAGCGCAAAGCGTTTATGAGCAACTGCCTCAAGGCCACCCCTGCGGCCACGACCCCGCAAGAACGTATGAAAAACTGCAACGCCACCGCCACCACCCAAGCCCTCAAGGGCGATGCGCGCAAAGCCTTTATGAGTGACTGCCTGAAGAAGAAATAATTAGCATCTTGTGGGAGCGGGCTTGCTCGCGATTGGGACGGCGCAGTGTTACTGAAAGAACGTAGCGTTTGTATCGCGAGCAAGCCCGCTCCCACAGGGAACAACAGCAGGTTTCCGTCAGTCACATTTTGTAGTGATCCCCGCTGAAGGCTGGCAGACTGCCCATCCTTTTTGCGCTGCTTGTTTTGAGGCTGTATGCCATCGTTTTCTCAGCGTCACATTTTGTTCGCCAGTTACATCATCATCGCTGGCAGTCTGTTACTGGTCTTTCCGCTGCGCCTGTTGCCCAGCTTGCTCGCGGGTTTGCTGGTGTTCGAACTGGTCAACATGCTCACCCCGCAACTGCAGCGCCTGATCGCCGGGCGCCGAGCGCGCTGGTTGGCGGTGGCATTGCTAGGCACGTTGGTGGTCAGCTTTTTGGCGTTGATTTTTGCCGGTGCCATCAGCTTTTTGCTGCATGAAGCGGAAAATCCCGGCGCTTCGCTGAACAAGTTCATGGTGGTGGTCGATCGGGCGCGCGGGCAATTGCCGCCGTTTCTGGACGGTTATCTGCCTGCCAGCGCGGCTGAGTTCCGGGTCGCCATTGGCGACTGGATGAACAAACACCTGAGTGAACTGCAACTGGTGGGCAAAGACGCGGCGCACATGTTCGTGACCTTGCTGATCGGCATGGTGCTGGGGGCGATCATGGCCTTGCAGCGCATCCCCGACGTCAGCCGCCGCAAGCCGCTGGCAGCCGCACTGTTCGACCGTCTGCACCTGCTGGTGCAAGCGTTTCGCAATATCGTTTTTGCACAGATCAAAATCGCCCTGCTCAACACGGTGTTTACCGGGATTTTTCTGGCGTTGGTATTGCCGATGTTTGGCGTCCACCTGCCGCTGACCAAAACCCTGATCGTGCTGACCTTTTTGCTGGGCTTGTTGCCTGTGATCGGCAACCTGATCTCCAACACCCTGATCACCATCGTCGGCTTGTCGCTGTCGATCTGGGTGGCGGTGGGCGCGTTGGCGTACCTGATTGTTATCCACAAGCTGGAATACTTTTTGAACGCCAAAATCGTCGGTGGGCAGATTAGTGCCAAGTCGTGGGAGCTGTTGCTGGCGATGCTGGTGTTTGAAGCCGCCTTTGGCCTGCCCGGCGTGGTGGCCGGGCCGATCTACTACGCGTATCTGAAGAGTGAGCTCAAGCAGATGGAGCTGGTGTAGCGACTACAACGCTTAAACCTTGCGAAAATCCTGTAGCCGCTGTCGAGGTACGAGGCTGCGATGGGTTGCGAAGCGACCCTGGGCGGCGGTCCTGCGGCCCGCATTGCAGCCTCGTACCTCGTCAGCGGCTACAGGTTGTAGTGTTTAGCCATACCGCTTTTTAGCCTCAATCGCCAAACCGCTACCGATGCTGCCGAAGATGTTGCCTTCTACATGGCGTGCATTGGGCAGCATGGCCGAGACGCTCTGGCGCAAGGCCGGAATGCCGCTCGAACCACCGGTGAAGAACACGGTGTTGACTTGCTCAACGCCCACACCGGCATTGCTCAGCAATTGCGTCACGCTGTTGCGGATGCGTTCGAGCTGGTTGTCGATGGCGGCTTCGAACAGCGCCCGGCTCAGGTCTACGCTCAGGCCGGCTTCGACTCGGTCCAGCGGCACGTGACGGCTGTCGCTGTGGGTCAGTTCGATTTTGGTTTCTTCGATTTCCATCGCCAACCAGTGACCCGCGCGCTGTTCGATCAACTTGAACAGGCGGTCGATGCCGCCGGTGTCTTCGATGTCGTAGCGCATGCTGCCCAGCGCCAGCTGGGATTTTTGCGAATACACCGAGTTGATGGTGTGCCAGGTCGCCAGGTTCATGTGGTGGCTGGTGGGCATGTAGGCGCCGCTTTTCATGCGGCTGCCGTAGCCGAACAACGGCATCACGCCTTGCAGGCTCAGCTGTTTATCAAAGTCGGTACCGCCCACGTGCACACCGCCGGTGGCCAGAATGTCGTCGTGGCGGTTGTCCAGGCCGCGACGCTCGGGTGACAGGCGCACCAGCGAGAAGTCAGAAGTACCGCCGCCGATGTCGACGATGAGCACCAGCTCTTCGCGCTCGATGGTCGACTCGTAGTCGAAAGCGGCCGCAATCGGTTCGTACTGGAACGAGACTTCCTTGAAACCGATGGCGCGGGCGACGTCGGCCAGGGTGTTTTCGGCTTCCTGGTCGGCCAGCGGGTCTTCATCGACGAAGTACACCGGGCGACCCAGCACCACCTCTTCAAACTCCCGACCAGCGGCAGTTTCGGCGCGTTTTTTAAGCTGGCCGATAAACAGCCCCAGCAGGTCCTTGAACGGCATGGCCGTGCCCAGCACGCTGGTGTCGTGCTTGATCAGCTTGGAACCCAGCAGGCTTTTGAGCGAGCGCATCAGGCGGCCTTCGTAGCCTTCCAGGTACTCATGCAGCGCCAGACGGCCATACACCGGGCGGCGTTCTTCAATATTGAAGAACACCACTGAGGGCAGGGTGATCTTGTCGTCCTCCAGCGCAATGAGGGTTTCCATGCCGGGGCGTAGCCAGCCGACAGTGGAGTTGGAGGTGCCGAAGTCGATGCCGCAGGCACGGGCTGGAGAGGCGCTTTTCATGTCTTTCAAGTTCCGGTTAAAAAACGGCCGCGCAGTGTATGCCAGTCGCTCAAAGAATCGAAGGGCGACGAATCGTTAATTCGCAGGTTTTAATCCACTTGAAAGACTATCCTTCACCCCCAAACTCTCAGACATTGGCGTGGTAGCCATTGGGCTGCCGATAAACTTTTGCTGCGCTGTCCAGTCACAAGATTGAGACCGGTCAATAGACAGGCCGGTCGACCAGAGCATTCTGGGGCATTGTGCGGCGCGATTTTGATAACGGATGGTGAGCCTTACATGGACTTCAAAGACTATTACAAGATCCTGGGTGTCGAGCCCACGGCTGACGACAAGGCGATCAAGACCGCCTATCGCAAGCTGGCGCGCAAATATCACCCGGATGTGAGCAAGGAAAAAGACGCCGAGGAGAAATTCAAGGACGTCAATGAGGCGTATGAAGCGCTGAAAAGCGCCGATAAACGCGCCGAATACGATGAAATGCGTAAATACGGCCAGCATGGTCAGCCCTTCCAGGGGCCACCGGGCTGGCAAGGCCACGCGGGCGGTGGCTTCGAAGATCAAGGCGATTTTTCAGACTTCTTCAGCTCGATCTTCGGATCGCGCGGCGGCGGCTTTGGTGGGCAATCTGGCCGCAGTGCGGGCCGTCGTGGGCAGGACGTTGAAATGGAATTGCCGATTTTCCTTGAAGAAACCCTGTCCGGCGAATCGAAGCCCATCAGCTTCCAGATCGGCGGCGTGAGCAAGACCCTCAACGTCAAAATCCCGGCCGGTGTGACCGACGGCGAGCGCATTCGCCTTAAAGGCCAAGGCGGCCCGGGTGTGGGCGGCGGGGCCAATGGTGATCTATACCTGATCATTCGTTTTGCGCCGCACCCCAAGTTCGACGTGGAAGGCCACGATCTGGTTATCACCGTGCCGGTGGCACCGTGGGAAGCCGCGTTGGGCACCAAGGTGCAAGTGCCGACCTTGACCAGCAAGCTGAACCTGACCGTTCGTCCGGACAGCCAGTGCGGTCAACGTTTGCGCATCAAGGGCCACGGCCTGGCAGACAAAAAAGGCCAGCGTGGCGATTTGTACGCCCAACTGAAAGTGGTCATGCCTAAAGAAAGCGATGAGGCGGCCAAAGCCCTGTGGCAAGAACTCGCCGACAAAGCAGCATTCGACCCGAGAGCCCAATGGAGTAATTGATCATGAGCAGCACCCTGATCGTTCAGCTGGACATGGAAAGGTTCTGCGAAGAGGCCAATATCCCGGCCACTTACGTGATAGAGATTGTCGAACACGGAATTATCGAACCTCAGGGCCGCACGCCGGACGTGTGGCGTTTTGCCGACTATGAGCTGTCTATTGCAAGGCGTGCGGCCAAGCTGCACCAGGACCTGGAGATTGAGTGGGAAGGGGTGGCGCTGGCGCTGGAACTCATCGATGAAGTGCAGCAGTTGCGCGTCGAGAACCAGCGGCTCAAGCATCGACTGGCGCGTTTCTCGGTGGATTGATCGCCGTGAATAGATAAGTACCGCGTGCACCTGCGGGTGGCTCGATAACGTGATGACCTGTCCCCGTCTTTCAGGTCATCACGATGATAGTTCCCTCCACGCCGCCTGCTGGCGGCACGCTGCCCGACCACGATCAGGCACTGACGGCCGTTGATGAGTTTTCGGCGCTGGCCAAAGAGCGCATGCCGGACTGGTTGCTGTCAGCCGACAGCGAACTCAGGCCACGGGTCATTCAGGCCCTGATCAATCATCACCGTGACGAAGCCGCGCTGGCCACGCGACTCAAAGCCATCACGTCCCCTGTGACGTTTGCCCGGCCTTTGCTGATCAAGGCACTCGAAGACTTGCCGGTGACAGGGTTTGATGTCGATCACAATGTTCTGGTACGCATCAAACGCCTGTCGCTCAACCCCTTGGGGGATGCGATTAAAGACCCTGTGCAATTTGTCTTACCCACGGCATTGATTCCGATCGTCAATACAACGCACATGACGCTGCTTGAAGCGGCGTTGCAGAACGTGTCGAGTGCCGAACTGAGCGACGCGTTGGGCGGCGAGGCGTTTATTCTGGAGCGCAGCAACAGCCAGGCGCGCTCGCCATTGAACCCGTTGCAATTTGCCAACCTGTGCCGGTCCCTGAACCTGGGCGAGCAGTATCAGCGTTATCTGAAAACCGTGTTCCCGCCCGTGGAAACCACGGGGGCAGATTTACTGCCCAGCAGCATTGCCCCCGATCTTATTGCCCATGAAAAAAGCCGCCTTGAATGGCTGAGTCACAAGGCGTACTTGAATCAGGACATCAGCCGCTCGGGCCACGCCCTGTTGCAGCAGTGGCTAAGGGGCGAGGCCCAATTGCGTTGGGGCATTTGGGAAGTGCGGGTGTGCAGCCTCAGCCTGTTGTCGATCAAGCTCGACAGTGACCGTTACGGCCCGTGTCCGTTGCACGGTGCCTTGCTGTTTATCGGCAAGGCCAGGGCGGGCGAAACGATGCTGCCCTGCATGGTGTATATGCCCCATGACAAAGAGCGGCCCCTGTTCGAATACCCTTCGCTGGAGTCCTTCAATAACCTGTTTGCGCTTCGCCTGCGTGATGCCGGCCCGCGCATGGCGCTGAAAAAGACCGTGGAGTTGCGTTATCAGTCGGCATTGATGACGCAGTTGCAGCGCGCACTGCGCTTTAAGGGGCTTACGACATCCGGTGTGCCTGTCATTGAATGGCGCATGGACCCGAAGTTGAACATTGCCCTGCACGATAGCGGTGAGCCGCCCTGGTTTGCCTTGTACCGACAGTATTCGGCCTTGAGTCTGAATAACGCCCGCACCCTGGTCGTGCCCACCGATCATGAGACAGCACAATCCTTTGCCCAGCGCGTCGTCTCCTTGTTTGAAAGCGGTCAGCCGGTGTTCAACCTGGCGGCCTTTTTTGTGCCGGGGCTGGGGGAAATGCTGATGCTGGCCACGGCGGTGCAATTACTGTCCGAACTCTATACCGGGGTTGAGGACTGGAGCCATGGCGAAGTTAAAGAGGCGTTTGCACACTTCGGTTCCGTGGCGCAAAACCTGCTGGTGATGGGTGTCGGGGCTCACGCCAGTTCGGCATGGGCCTCGATCAAGCCGCCGCTGATCCAGCCCGCCTTGTTGAACCGGATGGCGCCTGTTATCGAGGCGAGCGGTGATAAAAAGCTGTTCAAGGTCGACCTCACACCCTATCGCAGCAAGGTCGTGCTGGATCCGTACCTGGAGCCTGATGCCCAAGGCATTTACCGCGTCCAAGATCGTCAATACGTGCATATCCATGGTTATGCGCATGAGGTTCGTTTCGACGTCGGCAAGCAGCGCTGGCAGGTGCAGCATCCCACCCGCCCCGATGCTTACTCCCCGACCATCGAACATAACGAACACGGTGCCTGGCAGTTGGCACTGGAGCGGCCGGCCGAGTGGAATCATGCTCAGGCCCTGCACAGGGCATGGCCCTATAAATACCCGCTGAGTGAGGCAAAAATCGAGCAAGTCAGCCGCATTGTCAGCCCCTATGAACATGCGCTTCGCTGGAGTCACGTCCAGCGGGAGCGCCCGCCGGGTCTGGTGCTCGATACCCTCAAGCGCTTCAAGATGGCCGAGGAAGTCGAGCAATTGATTGCCCGGCTGCAAGCCCCGCGCACGGTGCGCTGGGAAGACAGCCCGGACATTCTGCACCTGATGCTTAAACTGCCTGGCTGGCCAGAAGGCCGCGGTGTTCAATTGCTGGATGCCGAAGGCACGGTTCTTTCCTATGTGTCGCTGAACGGGCGCGGTGCACAGGACTTGCGCATCGTTAGCGCAGACCTTGCGCGAGACGGCGTATTCACCACCACCGCCGCCTTGATTGCGCAGACCGATGCCACGGCGTTGTTCGGGGCTGCGGCAGTCACACCCGAACAGCGCGCCACGGCCCTGACCGAACGTGTCGCTTCGTTCGCGAATACGCAGAAGCAAGCTTTGTTCAACCTGCGTTATGCGCGCAGCGAACGTTTTGCTGAAGGTTTGATGGCCACTATTCATCAGCAATACCCGAGCTTGCCCACCAGCGTGGTCAATGAAGTGATCGAGCGGGCGAGCGTCAGCGAGATAAAGGCCTTTGAGGCTCACCGCAAAGTGCCCCTGCGTCTGGCCGAAGAACTGCGGCTGTATGCCCATGAGGTAAAAACCGCACGGGCGCTGGAAGGCTGTTTTCTGGATGTGACAGATCCGGTACTCAGTCTCAAGCTGATCACGGCGTTTTTTGCTCAGACGGCGCGAGGTAAACATTATCTGGACAAGGACCCTGTGCTCTACCAACGGCGACCTGACCTGACGTTGACCCCGTTGCAAGCTCAGCATGCCCTTGGCTTGATGAAGACCGACCGGGGCTTGCGCAATGACTTCGCGCAGCATGTGCACAACCACCCTGAGCAAACACGGACTGCGCTGGAGTTGCAGCCGATAAAACCCTGGTTCAAGTCACCCATGCGCCTTGCCAATGGACGGCTGGGCTACCCGCTGAGCGGGGAGCGCGGAGCCACGCGTACCGGCTTGCTGGTTCGTCGCCTGCAAGCTATTTATCCCGCCTATACCCCAGAGCAATGCCTGGAGCTGGTGAGCGCCCTGGAAACCCGCAAGGTGTGGCCGGAGGCCGAGCTGGCAAGGCTTCAACTGGAGAACGAGGCTCTGGAAGATACCTTGCGCCAATGGTGCAGTGCGCCGTTACCCGAACATTCTGCCGCCGCCCGCCGGGATGTCTTGCCGCAGACCATCAAACGCGCCGCCAGCCATGCCATCCGCCGTGCCTGGCGCCGGGAAAGCTGCGTGCAGCAACACTCGGGCGGCATGCCTGGCTACCTTGAGGCCGGACGGCTGTCACCTACGGACTTGCCCGACATGCGCGGCTACATGCTTGACCTGAGCGGTATGCCTGCCGGCGACTTGCCCAAGCTTGTCGGTGATTTCAGTCATGTTTCGGTACTGGTCATGGATGACATGGCCTTGAACAGCGTGCCTGAGGCATTTCTGGAGAGCTTCCCTCAGGTGCGCTGGTTGTCAATGCGGTACAACCAACTCACGAGCGTGCCGTTGGCGCTCACAAAAATGAAAGCCCTGCAAAAGCTCGACCTGAGCAATAACCTCATCGAGCTGACCCCGCAGAGCGTCAAGGCTTTGGCTGGGCAGGTGAACATCAAAGAGCTGGACCTGTCCGCCAATCCACTGGGCATGCCATTGGATGTCAGTGGCATGGAACAGCTGCGATACCTCAATCTACGGAAAACACAATCGACAGAGTGGCCGGTGGGGGTGGATACAGTGCGCACTCTCAGAAGCCTGGACTTGCGCGATAACGCCATCAGTGTGATCCCCGATGCGGCGCTCAGCAGCCCGTCAAAGCTGGGCGAGGTGACCTACCTGCATGGCAATCTGCTGGCGCCGGCGTCGCAGGAGCGACTGGATCTGTATGTCAGGCGCACCGGTATCAGTCTGGGCGACACCTCTGAGCGCATCCCCCACAGCGTGACCGATCAGCACCGTCATGCCTGGTTGCTGAGTGGTGTGGATGACAGCGCTGCCAGGCGTACAGCGATCTGGAAAAACCTGGAACAGGACCCATTCGCTGACGACTTGCGCGGGTTTTTGGGCGGGCTGCGCGACAGTCCCGAATACGTCAATGAACGTACGCGCGCGGCATTTGCCAAACGCGCCGGTGCTGTCTTGCAAGCACTGGGGGAGAGCAATGAGTTACGCGAAACGTTGATCGCGCGTACCCGTATCGGGTCAACCAGTGCTGAGTCGAGTGCGTTGACCTTCAGTGACTTTGAGCTATTGACGTCGGTTGAGCAGGCGAAGGCTGCGACCGATCAAGGGGGTAATGAGCAGGCGCTGTTGCGCTTGGCGCGCAGTGTGTACCGCCTGGATCAGGTGGAAGGCTTGGCCCAGTATTTGCGGGATGAGCGGTTGGCTTATCGATTTCTGGACGGCATGGGCGCTCAGGACGTTGTGCAATTGCAAGACCTGCGTCTGGTATTGCGCATCGCCTTGGCGGAGCTCCTGGAACTGCCAGCACAACCCCGTGCCGAGGCGTTTGAGAGCTTGCCGTCTGTTCCGGCATCAGGGCTGGAGAGCCTTCGCCGGCAAGTGTTGCGCGAAGAGGCATCAGGCAACCAACTGCTGGACTTCATCGCTGCCCGAGGCTTTTGGGTCGCGTTTTTGAAAAGCAAATACCGCGACCGGTTCACCCAGGTGCGCGATACGTACATCAGTCAGTGCGATCAATTGGAGTTTGGCGTACGCCTACTCTCCGATGAGCTCTACCAAAGCAGCCTGGAACTGATCAGGTCAGCCCATAACGCGGCAGAAAGAACGTTGATCAAACAACTCACCCGCCAGGAAATGGCAGACCATCCGTTTTGACGAGCAATGACGGGTCTCGAACCCAAGGCGCGCACCGACCCGCGCCTTGGTTTTTTTACCGTTCAGTCCATACATAGATAGCCCTTGAGCGCCGTCCCCGCTCGATAACCTGAGGATTCATTTCAGTCACTCAGGTAATTCCGATGTCCGATCCACACATCCCCCATTCTTCTGGCAATGCGCCTCTTAGTGTCAAAGGCAAACACGATGCGTTCATCAAGCAATCCATTCCAGACCATCTGATTACACTCTCACCCGCCCGGCGCACGGCATTAAAAGCTGTCAAACCCGGCCCGATGCAGTGGTACACGACGGTGACCGCTGAACAGCGAACCGAACTGCATAAGCGGGTGGTGGCCCGGACCAAAGCGCAGGACAAACTCGACAAGACTATGGGCAGGATCCAGCCCCTCACTGTTTTTGCCAAGCCGCTGCTTGAGGCCGCGTTGAAAGACATCGGTCATACGATGGACGTCAACGAGGTGCATCTGCGGCTTTACAGCACCACCGAGGATGACGATTTCGGCCTCTCCAGGGCCTACAACGTTCGCACCCTGTCATTGCTGCAGGCGGCGCTGCATAACTTCGAGGAAGTAGAGACCGGCGACGGGCATTTCTCCGATGATTCCGGCTTTATCACCCGCCCCAATGAACAGGGGCATTTCAAACCGTATGTCACGCTTCTCTCGATTCAGGTGTTTGTCCAGTTGTGTCGATCTCTGGATCTGGGCACGTTGTACCAGACCTACTTGAAGACTTTTCTCGACTCCAAAAGCGAGATTTATCAGTCCCGGCTGCAATCTCACTACATTGATCACCATAAATCGGTGCTGATGGCAGATGCTTATGTGGCCATGCTCAAGGGCGATATCACCGCTGCGCATCACCAGATGCTATTGGGGGTCATATCGGGGCCTCAGCCAGCCAGGATTGAGGAAAAACAGGTCTGGTACCGATCGGTCCGTTTGTGGGATATGACCCTCAGGGGCTGTGTGGTGTTTGAGCCGCGGATCAAATACTTTCCCGCGTCATGGATCATTGTCTGGATCCCCGGCGATCCGCAGCATCCGCTCAAGTACTACCCGTCGCATGACGCGTTTCAAGCCGATTTGACGAAAAAACTGACGCCCGAGCGCCTGACAGTGCCCAGAAGCTCTGAGCTGACGCCCTATCAGCAGTTTCTGAGCCAGTTTATCGACCAGGACAAGCATCCGGAGTATTACAACCACCTGACCGAGCCGTTGACCTTCGCACCGGCGCCGCCCTTGGTGCTGCCTGGTGGCACGGTGACGGATGACGGGCGTTGGAGCAATTGGGCCAACTCGCCAGTGGACCTGCATGTTTACACGTCGCATATGCCGCCTGGCGGCACGGGGACGGGGTTGACCATCAGGGACAACTCGCCGGTCGACCTGCCTGATTACACGTCGCGGGTGCTGTCGGCAGCGCCTGCGGTTTACGTCGGCGTAGTACCGATGAACCCTCGCGATGAGTGGTACCAGCCGGATCTGTGGCAAAAGTTATTGGAGGTCATGATCAAAAAAAGCTTCGCGGATGGGCGAAGCCTGGCCATTTCCACTGAAGACGCAGATTCCGCCTACCTTGCGCGGCGTACGTCGCACTACCTCAACCTTTTTTCGGTGGCGCTCAATACGGTGTCGTTCGTCGTGCCGGAGTTGGGCCTGGTCATGCTGGCGGTCATGGCCGTTCAGCTGTTGCACGAAACCATTGAAGGCATTGTGGACTGGTCTGAGGGAGACGTGCACTCCGCCTGGGCACACTTCTCGGATGTCATCGAAAACCTGGCCATCGCTGCAGCCGGGGCTGTGCTGGTGCATATCGGGGTCAACCCGGTCATTGAGAAACTCAAATCCATCACACTGTTCGGCGGCAAGACCCGCCTGTGGAAACCCGAGCTTGCGCCTTATGAACGGGCGCGGGGGCTTGCGGCGAGCTCGCGGCCCAATGACGCGGGCTTGCATGTGGTCGGGGAGCAAGAAGTCCTGGCCCATGAAGGTAAGCATTATGAGCTCAAGGCGGACCCTGTCACCGGTGAATACCGGGCTCAGCACCCCACGCGCAGCGACGCGTATCAACCGGTTTTCCGGCATAACGGCGAGGGTGTCTGGGTGAATGAAACCGAGCAGCCCCTGACCTGGAGTGACGAGACCCTCAGGCAGCGCCTGGGCACCGTGGCACAGGGGTGGAGCGATGCTGAATTCAGGCAGGCGTTACGCATCAGTGATGTGTCCTTTGATGATCTGCGGCGGATGTACGTCGAAAACGAGCCCATTCCCGCCGCGCTCAAAGACACGCTCAAACGCTTTGCCGCCTATTCGAAGGCTCGCGGTGTCGGCCCGCACATCCTGGCCGGGCGCATACCGCGTGAGACGTGCACCTTTGCCGTGACCTTTACCCTTGAATTTCCACGCTGGCCACAGAACGTCGCGTTTGAGGTGTATGAGGCCGCGAGCCCGCTCACGACCGTCAAACGGTTTGGCAATGCTCAGGCCACCGGGGCAGACGTCATAAAAATCAGCGACGTTGACCTGATGAACGGAAAGCTGCCGGAGCGCGTGGTCGACCGTTTCTCGCGCTCTGAACTTGAGCAGTTGTTGGGCGTGTCGGTACCTTTTGAGGTTCAGGAGCGCGCCCAACTGTTTAAAGAGCAACTGGCCACGCACGCTTCGGACAACTACGGGCGTTTGTTTGAGAGCATCTTCAATGACGTTATCCCTGAGAACGACCCTGATGCGGCAGCGCTGGGGTTGATTCAGCGGGCTTATCCGCGGTTGACCGCGTCGCGCATTCGCGGCTTGCTGGCTGAGGCGTCACCGGCTGAAAAAGCGGTGTTACAGCAAGGCAAAATCCCGATGAAGCTCGGACTCGACGCCTTGCACGTCCAGCGCGCGATGCGCATTGAACAAGCGTATCTGGGGCTTTACCTGGATGGTTTGGTCACCGCCGATACTGAGATTTTGGTGATGAACTCCTTGGAGACACTGCCCGGCTGGAAAGATGACGTGCGCCTTGAGGTGCGTGATGGCAACCGCGACGGCACGCTGCGAAGCCAGTACGGCGCCGAAAACGCCAGCCAGCGAAAAGTGTTGGTCAGGGATGCCGATGGCCGTTACGAGACATTCGATTCACAGGGGCAGTCTTTGCACGGGCAGGATGATTTTATTGCCAGCTTGCAGTACGCGTTGCCGGATGCGCACCGCACCTCAATTGGTTTGCCGCATACCGGTCAGGGCGAGGCGCTAAAAGTATTGATACGCGAGCATGCCATTACACGATCACGCTTGCGCCAATTGCTGAAAATACCGCCCGACGAGTTGCCGTTTTTCAAGTCGCCAGTTCGGCTGTCGCCCAAGCGTTCAGGCTACCCGTTGAGTGGTCGGGGTGTTGGCGAGGCAGCGGCCCACCTCAAGCTTCAGGCGCTTAAAGAGCGCTTCAGGGCGCTGTTCCCGGAAAAGACCGTGCAGCACCGCTGGGACCCGGCCAGCCCTGACATTTACACCGACTTCCTGGAGTTCCAGCGTGTGCATGGGGAGGCCGTCGAAGAGAAAATCAGCCTGCTTGAGCAGGAGTTCCGGCAGATGGATGCCAGCCTGAATCAATGGATCCGCTCACCGATCAACGATCAGCCACTGCCGCCACGGTTGACACGGGAACAGGGTCAGGTAATTCGTCTCCGTCAGCACATCCACAAGACACTCACTGCTGTCTGGCAGAAGGCCACTCATCTGGCGGTACGTGAAGCGGGCCGCGAGTTGGGGTTCAGCATCAATTTTGAAGACGTGCCAGGGCTGGGTGAGGTGCTCGGTACGCTGCCACCGCTGGAGGCCAACTTTGATCATGTCCGGGATATCAATCTCAATGGGACCGGTGTGACCGATTCGATCGATGGTTTTCTGTCAAATTTTGAGCGCATACGCTCGTTACAAGCTGATAAAAATCGGCTGACGCGTCTACCTGAAGCGTTGGGCTCCATGCGCAACCTGGCGTTTCTGGTCCTGACTGAAGGCACGGTACACCTGACAGAGAGCAGCATCGCCGCTTTGAAGGAATTGACCCTGCTGGAGCATTTGGGGCTTTCGCTTAACCCGTTAGGGTTAGCTCCGGACATCAGCCGCATGCCTGCCCTTGAGGTTCTCGAGCTTTCCCAATGCGGGCAGCGCAACTGGCCGACCGGGTTGTTTGATCAGCTAAGGCCCGAGACATTCAGCTTGAACCTTACCGCCAATGAACTGACCAGCATTCCCGATGTTGAGCCGGGTTCTGATCAGGCCAGAACATTGGCCAGAACCCGGTTGAGCCGCCATCGAGTTTCAGATGCCGTGCTGGAGAAATACAACGCCTACAAAACCTCTGTCGGCATAGACCCCGAACGCATCAACCCACCTTCAGGCGTGCAGGGGCGACGCCAATGGACCCGCGGGCCGGGTGTCAAAGACAAGGCTGAGAAGCAGGCGCTTTGGGACCGTTTAGAACAGGCGCACGGCTCGGAACCGTTTTTCAATGAGCTGGCCCGGCAAGGGGATGACCTGCGCAACAGGCCTGATGACTTTAAGCGCAACATGGAAACCCGGGTCTGGCAGATGCTCGAAGTCATGGATGAAAGTGTGGCCGTGCGCGAAAAGCTGTTCACCATGGCCAATGCGCCTATTACCTGTACGGACGCCGGGCTGCAGGTGTTTAACGCCATGGGGGTCGAAGTGTTGCTGTATGAGGCATTGCGCCTGGAGCCCATCAATCTGGCCCTGAGCAAGCTCGAACTGTTTAATCTGGCGCGTGGTCGGGCTCGTCTGGATCAACTGAGCCGAATTGCCCGGGCGCGAGTGCGTGAGTTAGTGGCGCAAGGTCGCTCATTTCCAAAATACGATGCGCAAGACCTTGTTATTCCCCAGTTTGATGCTCAAGGCAATCGGTTGAAAACGATCGACGAGGTGGAGATCCATCTCGCCTACACCACTTTGCTGGCCAAGCGTCTGGACCTGCCTTGGCAGTTGGAAATGTTCTTCGCCGAGCCCGACGTGACCCCCGCCATGCTTGACGCTGCGTACAGCCAAGTGCTGGCGCTGGAAGAGGGGGAGGGGTTGCGTAATCAGTTGATTGAAATCCCGTTCTGGCGCGAGTTCATCGAGCGTACCAACAGCGCCCGATTCGCGGCGCTGGATGAAAAGGCTTTGGCCCTGTTTGAATACCAGAGCGAACAAAAGACCCTGGGGCTCAACAGCCAATTACCGGCGCTGGCACAACGGGCGTTGCGAAAATCCATCGATGCCGCGGCCCGTCATTTGGGCATTGCGCCCACGGATGTTGTGTATGGCCGCGCCATGACCGACCTTGAATACGACGCCATGACCCAGTCATTCCTGGACGAGAAAGACGCGTTAACGAAGTCTCTGACCGATCAGGTCGCAGGCCGTCAAGCCACTTGAACCTTGCAGCCGGGGGCGTTCAGGCCTTCGGCAGCACCACGGTAAATGTCGTGCCCTGGTCTAGCGTCGAGGTCACGGTAATTTCGCCGTGGTGCGCGTCGACCACTTCTTTCACGATAAACAAGCCCAGCCCCAGGCTGGTGGTCGCGCCGGGCAATGTGGCGTCTTCGCTTGGGCTGCGCACCAGCGGGTCAAATAAAGAGACCAGTGCATCTTTAGCAATCGGAATGCCCAGGTTGTGTACGCACAGCCTGACGGCGTCACTGCTCCCCACGACACTCAAGTTGATTTCGCCCTGCCTGGCACCATGTTGCAGGGCGTTACCAATCAGATTTTGTAACAGTTGCCCGATGCGGCTCGGGTCCCACAAGCCTTCAACGTCGCCCTCTATGTGCAGGGTCGGTGTGCAATTGGGCTGCCCTGCACAGGCTTCTTCAAGGGCTCTCTGGCAAGCGTCAGCCAAATTCATCAAGCGCCTTTCAATGGGCATTCCGCTGCCCAGCCGGCTGCGCACAAACTGCAACAAATCACTGATCATCGCCCCCATGTAGTGGGTGCCATTTTTGATCGCAGCCACGTAAGTCAGCGCCTGGTCATCCAGTTTGGCTTTGCGTTGGAGCATTTCGGTGGAAAAGCTAACAGCCTGTAAGGGGGCGCGCAGATCGTGGCCCAAAATGGCCAAAAAGATGTCCCGCGATCGATTGACCTGCTCGGCATAGGCCGCCGTGGATTCAGCCAGCGCTTCATCAATCGCCTCGTTAAAGCGAATCATGTCGTGAAGGTGGTTCTGATCCGGGCTTTCGACGTTTTTTACCCACAGACGAATGACGCAAGCACGCAGGTGGCGAAACTCTGAGGTCATCTGCACCAGGTCAAACCCGACGGCGTGGCGCAATTCACCGTGGCTGGCAGACGCGCGGTCCAGGCTTGGGGTTTTTTCCGGGCCTTCACCCTCAGCCTTGGCCTGTTGTTCGCTGGCGGTTTGTGCCGTGACCATGTCGCGTGAGGCCGCCAGCAAAATGGCTTTGGCGTGGTCGCGCAGGGCTGCGCTGTCCATCGTTTCGGCGGCCGGGGTGATGGTGGCGGCGAACTGCTCCCATTCATCGACGATACGATCAACATTTTCCACGATGAACTGGGATAGGCGCATGGCCGTACACCTTGCTGCAAGAGCGGTAGTCATAAAAAGGTGACGCATAGTACGCCTTCATACAACGTCCTTCATCCAGCTTGGTCCCGAGCGGCAAAAAATCAAGCCCCCGACGGCATCACTGAGGGCTGCACGCGAGGGTCCGATCGCGTGCAGCTTTATTCACTGCAGCCTGTTGTCAGAACAAAAAGTACCGCTGCGCCATCGGTAGCACGTCGGCGGGCTCGCACCACAACAACACGCCGTCAGCCTTGACCTGATAGGTCTGCGGGTCAACGTCGATGTGGGGCAAGTAGCCGTTGTGGATCAGGTCGGTTTTTTGCACATCGCGACAGCCTTTGACCACGCCAATCTGCTTTTTCAGCCCGAGCTTTTCCGGGACCCCGGCGTCGGCCGCCGCCTGACTGATAAAGGTCAGGCTGGTGGCATGCCGCGAGCCGCCGTAGCTGGCGAACATGGGGCGGTAATGAACCGGCTGCGGCGTTGGAATCGAGCCGTTGGCGTCGCCCATCAGGCTCGATGCAATGGCACCGCCTTTAAGAATCAACGTGGGTTTGACCCCGAAAAACGCCGGGCGCCACAGCACCAGATCGGCCCATTTGCCCACCTCAATCGAGCCCACTTCATGGCTGATGCCGTGGGTGATGGCCGGGTTGATGGTGTATTTGGCGATGTAGCGTTTGGCGCGGAAGTTGTCGTTGCCGGGCGTGTCTTCTGGCAACGGGCCGCGTTGTTTCTTCATTTTGTCGGCGGTTTGCCAGGTGCGCGTAATCACCTCACCCACCCGGCCCATGGCCTGGCTGTCGGAGCTGATCATCGAGAACGCGCCCAGGTCGTGAAGAATGTCTTCGGCGGCAATGGTCTCGCGGCGGATACGGCTTTCAGCGAAGGCCACGTCTTCGGCAATGCTCGGGTCCAGGTGATGGCAAACCATCAGCATGTCGAGGTGTTCGTCGATGGTGTTGCGGGTAAACGGCCGGGTCGGGTTGGTCGAACTGGGCAGCACGTTGGTGAAACCGCAGGCCTTGATGATGTCCGGGGCGTGGCCGCCGCCTGCACCTTCGGTGTGGTAGGTGTGAATGGTGCGGCCCTTGAACGCGGCCAGGGTGGTTTCGACAAAGCCGGACTCGTTCAGCGTGTCGCTGTGAATCGCCACCTGCACGTCGTACAGGTCGGCCACGCTCAGGCAATTATCGATTGAGGCGGGCGTGGTGCCCCAGTCTTCGTGCAGCTTGAGGCCGATGGCGC
The DNA here is from genome assembly GCF_040310285.1 of Pseudomonas sp. HY2-MNA-CIBAN-0224. Classification (NCBI taxonomy): domain Bacteria; kingdom Pseudomonadati; phylum Pseudomonadota; class Gammaproteobacteria; order Pseudomonadales; family Pseudomonadaceae; genus Pseudomonas; species Pseudomonas sp. HY2-MNA-CIBAN-0224. The sequence continues at coordinate 55,431 of NZ_JBEOPQ010000021.1, forward strand.
CGGCTTCGACCTGCTCGATCAACGGCTGCGGCAGGCTGGCGTTGCCCTTGCCGGTAAAACCCATGTTCATCGGGAACGAATCGGCGGCTTGCAGCATGCGCGCCATGTGCCAAGGGCCGGAGGTGCAGGTGGTGGCGTTGGAGCCGGTAGCGGGACCGGTGCCGCCGCCGATCATGGTGGTCACGCCGCTGTTCAGCGCTTCATCGATTTGCTGGGGGCAGATGAAATGAATGTGCGTGTCGATGCCGCCTGCGGTGAGGATCATGCCCTCACCGGCAATGACCTCGGTGCTGGCGCCGATGGCGATGGTCACGTTGGGCTGGATGTCCGGGTTACCGGCTTTGCCTATGCTGTGGATGCGGCCGTCTTTTAGGCCCACATCGGCTTTGACGATGCCCCAGTGGTCGATGATCAGCGCGTTGGTGATCAGCGTGTCGACTACCTCGGCGGCGAGCAACTGGCTCTGGCCCATGCCGTCGCGAATTACCTTGCCGCCGCCGAACTTTACTTCTTCACCGTAGGTGGTGAAATCCTGCTCGACCTCGATCCACAACTCGGTATCGGCCAAGCGAACCTTGTCACCCACAGTAGGACCGAACATGTCGGCATAAGCCTGGCGGGATATTTTCATTGCACGTTCCTAAGCGTTGAGTCGAACCCTGTAGCCGCTGCCGAAGGCTGCGATGAGGGCCGAAGGACCTTCGTTCACTCTGAAAAAACCGGGGCCGCTGCGCGACCCATCGCAGCCTGCGGCAGCGGCTACAGATTTGGGTTAATCCAGATTGCCCATCACACGCCCGGCAAAGCCGAACACGCGACGCAGCCCGGCCAGTTCCACCAGTTCCACTTCGCGGGTTTGCCCGGGCTCAAAGCGCACCGCTGTGCCCGCCGGAATGTTGAGGCGCATGCCACGGCTGTCGCCGCGATCAAACATCAGCGCGTCGTTGGTCTCGAAAAAGTGATAGTGCGAGCCCACCTGAATCGGCCGGTCGCCACGGTTGGACACGCTGAGGGTGTGGGTGCGGCGACCGACGTTGAGTTCGATCTCGCCCGCTTCAATCCGGTATTCGCCTGGAATCATTGCGGTTCACTCAAGGTTTTGTAGTAGATGGCTGTCGGCGCGTAGGTGCCGTTAGGGTTTTGGCAATAGTTGGGCAGTTCGCCGACACGGGTGTAGCCCAGCGCGCTGTAGAAGTTTTCGGCGGGTGAACCGGCCTCGGTATCAAGGTGCAGCAGGCCGCGTTTTTGCTCGCGTGCGCCTTGCTCCAGCGCATGGATCAGCACTTGGCCCAGACCACGGCGGCGGGCTTCGTTGAGCACCAGCAGCTTTTGCACTTCGGCGCGGTTGAGGCCGTTGGCCCGTTGGCACAGCGCCAATTGCACGCTGGCCAGCACGCGCTGATCCTCGACCAGCACCCATAGCAGCAGGTTGCCCTGTGCCAGTTGCGTGTGCACATCGTCGAAGTAACGATTGGCCTGGGCCAGGTCAAAGTCGCCCATAAAGCCGACCGAAGCTCCGTGCTTTACGGCGTCGACCAGCAGCTCGATCAAGCCTTCGCGGTACTGCGCGAACGTGGACGCGGTGACTTGAATCGGTTGTTCGGTGGTCATTGCCCACCCTCCTGTGGTGGAAGTGCGCCGGGGTTGAGCATCAGTTGCATAAAGGTCAGGTCGAGCCAGTTGCCGAATTTGATCCCGACCTGCGGCATGCGCCCGCTGGTGACGAAACCCAGTTGTTTATGCACATGAATCGAGGCCGCATTGCCGCCTTCGATGGCCGCCACCATCACGTGCTTGCCGCAGCATCGGGCGCGTTCAATCAGTGCGGCGAGCAGCTTGGGACCCAGTTTTTTGCCGCGCTGGTCGGGGTGCACGTACACCGAATGCTCGACGGTGTTGCGAAAGCCTTCAAAGGGCCGCCAGTCACCAAAGGAGGCATAGCCCAAGGCAATATCGGCATCGTCGACGATCACCAAAATCGGATACCTCTGGGCCTGGCGGGCGTTGAACCACTGCTGGCGGTTGTCGAGGTCGACGGTTTGCTCGTTCCAGATCGCCAGGGTGTTGAGCACGGCATCGTTGTAAATGTCGAGAATGGCAGGCAAGTCGCCCGCGACGGCATCACGAATAACGTAAGACATGGCGCAGCCTCAGGAGATGGGTTGGTGGACGGTGACCAGCTTGGTGCCGTCAGGGAAGGTGGCTTCAACCTGAATGTCGGGGATCATTTCCGGGATGCCTTCCATCACCTGCTCACGCGACAGCAGGGTGGTGCCGTAGTGCATCAGTTCGGCCACGGTGCGACCATCGCGGGCGCCTTCGAGGAGGGCAGCAGAGATATAGGCGATGGTTTCCGGGTAATTGAGTTTCACCCCCCGGGCCAGTCGACGCTCAGCCAACAGGCCGGCGGTGAAGATCAGCATCTTGTCTTTTTCGCGTGGAGTCAGGTCCATGGTGGAGTCCGTGTTTAAATCAGAAAAATAGGGACTGTAGGAGCGAGCCTGCCTCGCGATCTTTTAAGCGCTCAAAAGATCGCGAGGCAAGCTCGCTCCTACAGAGAGTGCATCAAGTGCTCCAAATTCGGGGTGCAAGCGCCTCGCGGCCCAGCAGTGCCGGGCGCAGCAAGCGCCATAACTCAATCAGCCAGCCCCGCGCCTGCAAGGCTTCGGTGGCCAGGCAGCGGGCTACCAGCAACCCCGGCAACTGGGTCAAATCCCCGCGTACCGGGTTCGGCAGGCTGCGGCAGGTTTCCAGTAGTTCAGCGCTGATCTCACCGGTCACCAGCAACGTGGCAAACACCGGGTTGCCGTCCAGGCCAATAGGGGAGTCCAGCAGCCCGTCATCACCGACGATGCGCTGGCGCTCATGCCAGAGCAATTGGCCGTCGCGACGAATATCCAGGTGCGATTGAAAATGCCCGCGTTCAAATCGTTCGCCACTGGCCATGCGGCCCAGCGCCACCATGTCCCAGTAAAACAGCCGGGCATCGCCCTCAAGCTCAATGCGCGTGCTGATGTCGGCCTGGGCCGCGCTGAACACGATGGTTTCTTGTGGCAGCCATTCGAGGGTCGCGCCTGCGGCCACGTTGAGTGTGACGCTCTGGAAGGCTGGGCCCGCCGCGCGGTACCACTTGGCTGCGCCGGGGCTGGTGAGTTGCGCCCAGGCATCGGGGCCGACGTTGGCGCTGATGTCCAGCCGGTCACCGCCCGCAATCCCGCCGGGCGGGTGGACGATGATGTGCTGGCACACTTCGGGGCCTTCGGCGTACAGGTGCTTTTGCACCCGCAGTGGGCCGAGGTGGCGGCGCAGGGTCGGGCGCGTACTGTCGCCGAAACGCCCATAGCCCAGCGCCAGCTCGGCGTGCCAGCTGGGGGTGAACAGCGCGGTGTTGGCAGGCACGTTCATATGTAGGACTTTTTACCCGGAAAGAGTGACAGATTAAATCGTCACCAGCCCGCGCACACCTTCTGTTTGCATATTTTCACCCCGGCCTTGCTGAACGATTTCGCCCCGTGACATCACCAGGTACTGATCGGCCAGTTCCTCGGCAAAGTCGTAGAACTGCTCCACCAGCAAAATCGCCATGTCGCCGCGTGCCGCGAGCATTTTGATCACCGCGCCGATCTCTTTGATCACCGAGGGCTGAATGCCTTCGGTGGGTTCGTCGAGAATCAGTAGCCGTGGCCGGCTGGCCAGCGCACGGCCAATCGCCAGTTGTTGCTGCTGGCCACCGGACAAATCGCCGCCACGCCGGTGCTTCATTTGCAGCAATACCGGGAACAGCTCGTAGATAAACGCGGGCACTTCACGGGCTTCGGAGCCGGGAAAGCGCGACAGGCCCATCAGCAGGTTTTCTTCAACAGTGAGGCGCCCGAAAATCTCGCGACCCTGGGGCACGTAGGCAATACCGGCGTGCACCCGCTGGTGGGGTTTGAGCGTGGTGATGGTCTTGCCTTCCCATTGCACGCTGCCTTCCTTGACCGGCAGCAAGCCCATCAGGCACTTGAGCAGCGTGGTTTTGCCCACGCCATTGCGCCCCAGCAGGCAGGTGACTTCGCCCACTTTGACCTCAAACGACAGGCCGCGCAGGATGTGGCTGCCGCCGTAGTACTGGTGCAGCTTTTCGACTTGAAGCATGTTCAGATTCCTTTTGACCTGTGCGAACCCTGTAGCCGCTGCCGCAGGCTGCGATAAGGCCCGCAGGGGCTTCAAAATTTCAAGAGCGCGACCGCTGCGCGCTCGATCGCAGCCTGCGGCAGCGGCTACAGGTTCTCTAACGACCCAGATACACCTCAATCACCCGTTCATCCGCCTGCACCTGCTCCAGCGAGCCTTCGGCCAGTACGCTGCCCTGGTGCAAGACGGTGACGTGGTCGGCAATGGATCCGACAAAGCCCATGTCGTGCTCCACCACCATCAGCGAATGTTTGCCCGCGAGGCTCTTGAACAGTTCGGCGGTGAACTCGGTTTCGGCGTCGGTCATGCCCGCCACCGGCTCGTCCAGCAGCAACAGCTGTGGGTCTTGCATCAGCAGCATGCCGATCTCCAGGAACTGCTTCTGGCCGTGGGAGAGCAACCCGGCCTGACGCTGCGCCGAGCTGCTCAAACGAATGGTCTCGAGCACTTCAGCAATGCGGTCTTTTTGCTCGCCGCTGAGGGTGGCGCGCAGGCTGGCCCACACCGACTTGTCGGTTTTCTGCGCCAGTTCGAGGTTTTCGAACACGCTCAAGGCTTCAAACACGGTGGGCTTCTGGAACTTGCGGCCAATCCCGGCCTGGGCGATCTGCACTTCGCTCATTTGCCGCAGGTCCAGGGTTTCACCAAACCAGGCCTGGCCTTCGGTGGGCCGGGTCTTGCCGGTGATGACGTCCATCATCGTGGTTTTACCGGCACCGTTGGGGCCGATGATGCAGCGCAACTCACCCACGCCGATGTACAGGTTGAGGTTGTTCAGGGCCTTGAAACCATCGAAGCTGACGCTGATGTCTTCGAGCGTCAGGATGGTGCCGTGGCGGGTGTTCAGGCCCTTGCCGGCAGTGTGGCCCAAGCCGATGGCGTCGCGGCCGCTGCCCGCGTCCTTGTTGGGGTCGAGTACAGGTTCGAGCATGACGTTCCTCATTGTTCACCCCGTTTCTTCAATAGGCCGATGATGCCCTTGGGCAGGTACAGCGTGACGACGATAAACAGCGCGCCGAGGAAGAACAGCCAGTATTCAGGGAAGGCCACGGTGAACCAGCTCTTCATGCCGTTGACTACGCCCGCGCCGAGCAGCGGCCCGATCAAGGTGCCGCGCCCGCCGAGGGCGACCCACACGGCGGCTTCGATGGAGTTGGTCGGAGACATTTCACCGGGGTTGATGATGCCCACTTGCGGCACATACAACGCCCCGGCCAGACCGCACAGCACTGCGCTCAGTACCCAGACAAACAACTTGAAACCGCGCGGGTCATAGCCGCAGAACATCAGGCGGTTTTCGGCGTCGCGCAGCGCCGTCAGCACCCGGCCAAATTTGCTGCGGGCCAGGCGCCAGCCGACAAACAGGCTGGCTACCAGCAACAGCACCGTGGCCAGAAACAGCACCGCCCGGGTGCCGGGCTCAGTGATGCCAAAGCCCAGAATGCTGCGGAAATTGGTGAAGCCGTTGTTGCCGCCAAAGCCGGTTTCGTTGCGGAAAAACAACAGCATCCCGGCAAAGGTCAACGCTTGGGTCATGATCGAGAAGTACACGCCTTTGATCCGCGAGCGGAAGGCGAAAAAGCCGAACACCAGGGCCAATAAACCGGGCGCCAGCACCACCAGGCACATCGCCCACCAGAAGTGCTCGGTGCCGACCCAGTACCACGGCAGTTCAGTCCACGACAAAAAGGTCATGAAGTCTGGCAGCGCGTCACCCGAGGCCTGGCGCATCAGGTACATGCCCATGGCATAGCCGCCCAGGGCAAAGAACAAGCCATGGCCCAGTGACAGCAGCCCGGCGTAACCCCAGACCAAGTCCAGCGCCAGGGCGACGATGGCGTAGCAGAGGATCTTGCCCACCAGCGTGAGGGTGTAGGCCGACACCTGAAACGGGCTGTCGGCAGGCAATAGCGAGAGCAGCGGCATGGCCAGCAGCCCCAGCAGGATCAGGCCGCCGACCAGTGCAGTCACGGTGGGCCCGGCTTTTTGTGTGGCGGTAAGCATCAGAGGCTGATTCATCAGTCGATCACCCGTCCTTTAAGCGCGAAGAGACCTTGCGGGCGCTTCTGGATAAACAGAATGATCAGCCCCAGGATCAGGATTTTGCCGAGCACGGCGCCGATCTGTGGTTCAAGAATCTTGTTCGCGATGCCCAGCCCGAAGGCCGCGTACACGGTGCCCGCCAGTTGGCCGACGCCGCCCAGCACCACCACCAGGAACGAGTCGATGATGTAGCCCTGACCGAGGTCCGGACCGACGTTGCCGATCTGGCTCAGAGCCACGCCACCGAGCCCGGCAATGCCCGAGCCCAGGCCAAAGGCGAGCATGTCCACACGCCCGGTCGGCACGCCGCAGCAGGCGGCCATGTTGCGGTTCTGGGTGACAGCGCGCACGTTGAGGCCCAGGCGGGTTTTGTTCAGCAGCAGCCAGGTCAGGAAGACCACAGCCAAGGCGAAAACAATGATCACCAGGCGGTTGTACGGCAGCACCAGATTGGGCAGCACTTGAATCCCGCCCGAAAGCCAGGCCGGATTGGCCACTTCGACGTTTTGTGCGCCGAACAGCACGCGCACCAACTGGATCAGGATCAGGCTGATGCCCCACGTCGCCAGCAGGGTTTCCAGCGGACGGCCGTAGAGGTGGCGAATGATGGTGCGCTCCAGCACCATGCCGATGGCGGCGGTCACGAAAAACGCTACCGGCAGGGCCAGCAACGGGTAGAACTCGATGGCGCCGGGGGCGAAGCGTTGAAACAGTAACTGCACGCAATAGGTCGAGTAGGCGCCGAGCATCAGCATCTCGCCGTGGGCCATGTTGATCACCCCCAGCAAGCCGAAGGTGATGGCCAGGCCGAGGGCCGCGAGCAGCAGAATCGAGCCCAGCGACAAGCCGCTGAAGGCTTGGCCGAGCAGGTCGCCGATCAGCAGTTTGCGTTTGACTTGGGCCAGGCTGGTTTCGGCGGCGGTGCGCACCGTGGCGTTGGTTTCGACGTCCGGTTGCAGCAGGTTTTCAAGGCGGGTGCGGGCCAGCGGTTCGCCGGTTTCACCGAGCAAACGCACGGCGCTCAAACGTACGGCGGGGTCCGGATCGACCAGTTGCAGATTGGCCAGCGCCAGGCTCAAGGCTGTGTGCACATCGCTGTCGGTTTCTTCTGCCAGTTGCTGGTCGAGGAATTTAAGCTGCGCCGGTTTGGCGGATTTTTGCAGTTGCTGGGCGGCGCTCAGCCGCAGTTTCGGGTCGGCGGCCAGCAGTTGGTGGCTGGCCAGGGCGGTTTCAACCAGACCGCGCAGACGGTTGTTCAGGCGCAAGGTTTTGACCTGACCGTCGACGGTGACTTGCCCCTGTTGCAGGCTGTTGATCAGTTCAACACGGGCGGGGGTGGGCTGGGCAGCCCAGCTTTCGAGGAGCTGGGCCTGCACCGAATTATTGGCCGCCGCAAAGTCGCTGGCGTCATCGGCGTAAGCGCCCAGTGGCAGCAACACCAAGAGTGCGCAGATAAAACGAAAAAGGGCAGTGGGCATAGTTTTAGCCTTGCGCAAATAGAAACAACTCAACATCCCTGTGGGAGCGGGCTTGCTCGCGATTCATTCAATGCGGTTTTGGCAAGAAACCGCGTCGATACATTCGCGAGCAAGCCCGCTCCCACAGCGGCACAACGATGCTGCCGGGGGTTAGTTACTTTTCACCGGGGCGTCCGGTTTTTTGTCGTTGCCAGGAATGAACGGGCTCCATGGCTGGGCGCGGATGGGTTCTGGGGTTTGCCATACCACGTTGAACTGGCCGTCATCCTGGATCTCGCCGATCATCACCGGCTTGTGCAGGTGGTGGTTGGTCTTGTCCATGGTCAGGGTGTAGCCCGACGGCGCGGCGAAGGTCTGGCCGGCCATGGCCTCGCGGACTTTATCGACATCGGTGGACTTGGCTTTTTCTGCCGCCTGCGCCCACATATGAATACCCACGTAGGTGGCTTCCATCGGGTCGTTGGTCACGGCTTTGTCAGCACCCGGCAAGTTGTGGGCTTTGGCGTAGGCTTTCCAGTCATCGACAAACTTCTTGTTGACCGGGTTATCCACCGACTCGAAGTAGTTCCAGGCGGCGAGGTTGCCCACCAGCGGCTTGGTGTCGATGCCGCGCAGTTCTTCTTCGCCCACCGAGAACGCAATCACCGGCACGTCGGTGGCTTTCAGGCCCTGGTTGGCCAGCTCTTTATAGAACGGCACGTTGGAGTCGCCGTTTACGGTGGAGATCACCGCCGTCTTGCCACCCGCCGAGAACTTTTTGATGTTGGACACGATGGTCTGGTAATCGCTGTGACCAAACGGCGTGTAGACCTCTTGGATGTCCTTGTCGGCTACGCCCTTGGAGTGCAGGAACGCACGCAAGATTTTGTTAGTGGTGCGCGGGTACACGTAGTCGGTGCCCAGCAGCACGAAGCGCTTGGCGCTGCCGCCGTCTTCGCTCATCAAATACTCAACTGCCGGGATGGCTTGCTGGTTAGGCGCTGCACCGGTGTAGAACACGTTGGGCGACATTTCTTCGCCTTCGTATTGCACCGGGTAGAACAGCAGGCCGTTGAGTTCTTCAAACACCGGCAGTACCGATTTGCGTGACACCGAGGTCCAGCAACCGAACACCACCGCGACTTTGTCCTGGGTCAGCAACTGGCGGGCCTTTTCGGCAAACAGCGGCCAGTTGGAAGCGGGGTCGACCACCACCGGTTCAAGCATCTTGCCGTTCACCCCGCCCTTGGCGTTGATCTCGTCGATGGTCATCAAGGCCATGTCCTTGAGCGAGGTTTCAGAGATCGCCATGGTCCCGGACAACGAGTGCAGAATCCCCACCTTGATGGTCTCGGCGGCTTGCACCGTCCAGGTCAGACCCATGGCGGCAATGGATGCCGAGAGGGTGAACGCTTTGATCAAGCTACGACGCTTCATGGGCCGATCTCCAGATGTCTCGTTTTTTTAAGGGGTCGATACGAACACTGAGAGGGTTTTTGCAAGGTCTGTGCCGAAGTGGTGCAGGGCGTCTAGTGCAGGGTTTTGGGGCATGAGCGCTAAGGCTTGCGCACCATGACGGGGCCTGTTGCTGAGCTGCGTGCACGGCGATGCCCGGCTTTGGTGCCGACCTGCTAACTAACTACCACCTGCCAGTACCGGGCGTTGCTGAAGATAAGAGGGCGCAGCGTGGCTGCGTTGGCCGTGGCCCTGTTGCCACGGTCATGGGCTAGAACAGGACACCTGAAATGATCGACTTTATAAGCAAGCGAGTTGCGCGTAGCTCTCGCGCCTCGACTGTGGCTTTACCTGAACTGAGCCCCGCGTTTCTGACGCCTGATGATGCGGCCCGTTACGCCCATGATCTGATTGGCGATCAACGTGACGTTGAATACGGCGGGGTCATTTTGCGCAGTACCAAGGGCAAGTATTACGCCACCAGACCCATCAAGGGGCAGGGCCGATTATTCGATGCCGAGAAGGTGCTGTCCACGGATGCGCAGGGGCATTTCATTTCGCCATCGGGTTTTGTGTGCTACGGGTTCTACCATTCGCATCCGCTTAACTTTGCAGAGATCAAAGACTACTTCACCGACTGGAGCAAAGAAGATGTTGTCACCGCGATGAGCTTTTTTTCACCGCCCGATATTGCCTTCACGATCCAGCACAATTTCTTCACGAACACCCATTACCTGTCGGGCCTGAACGGTTCGCTGATCAAATATGTCAGTAGCGGTTCTAAGGAGGAGTCTGAGTATTACCCGAAGCTGACGAATTTGACCGATCCCAATACCCCTTACCCGGTCAAGAAGATGCAGGACTATATTTTGAAAGTGGCCAGCATCGGTCAATTGACAGTGCTGCAAACCAGCGAAGTATGGGGTGGGAAAGTTGGCAGAATTGATCAGGGTTTCAGGATTTATTCGTCGCGAGCACACGTGGACCTTTCCGAAAAACTGCTCAAAATTCCCGCGTACAGCCAGATCTATTCAAGCCTTAACGCCGTGTTGAGGTACATGCGTCAGCGGGTGCTGGCCATTTCCGAGCATCAATACGGTCTGATACTCAAACACAAGACAAAAAAAGAATATGTGATCACCGAGCCCGTGGTGGGCAAAGATTTTATGTCGCCGCTGGACCATATTTTCGAGAAGCACGGTGCCGATGCTTTTTCTTATTACATGGACCCGGACTTCAGCATTCTGGGCATTTACTATGCCTGCGCCACCTACTACGACCCCAGCCAGGTACCGGCGGATGAGCAACGGATTTTCAAGGGTTTTATTCCTCCTGAGCTGATGGCGGGCGCCTTGAGCATGGCGAGGATGGCCAGATCGAGCCCGGAGGCAGCAGCTTTGCCGATTTTTATTGCAACCCGCGACGGTGCGCTGGTGCAGTACAACTCGTTGTTGTCAGCCGAAGAGGGCAAGTACCTCGCGCTAGCAACTGGCAGTCAGACGTTGCAGATGACGCGCGATGTATTGGCCGGCCATGTCAGCCCTGCCGAATACATTCGTGGGCTGGCGCGTGCCGGGGAACTGAAGGTGTTGTACGGCAGTGACCTGTGGGGCACGCCCGGCCGGCTGAATGGCCAGTGGAAAGCCTATCGCAAGTTCCAGCGCCGTACGCACAGCCCGTTGTTCAAGTCGGCCGATGATGCGGCCCGATATGCCCATAAAGAAATGAAACACCGACACGCTGCTGTGTTGGGTGGGCTGATTTACAAGCGTCAAGATCAACGTTTTTTTGTGACTGAGCCATTGAGAGCGGAAACCGAGTTCTTTGATGCCGATGCCGTACTGCCCAGCCCGATGGCGGCGCTTGCCCCTGTGGGGTGCACAGTGGCCGGGGTGTACTTCACGCACCGTGTCCACACGCTGCAAAGCACCTGGACTGACAACGAAAACCTGCTGTATCACGCCATGTTTACACCCCATGAACTGTGCGTTGCCATTGAAAACAGGGCGCAGTATCCCGTCCGTTACCTGTCCTGCGCGGATGGTTCGCTGATTAAATATTCGCCCAGTGGCTCAGACGCTGAGCGCCTACTGTTGGCGCAGGTAAAACCACCGGCTGACAGCCCCGAAAAAGTCCATCGCAGTGTCACAGAGCTGTCGTTGTTCTCTGGCGATCTCAAACCTGCTGCCTTTATTACCGATGTCGCGCGCTCGGGCGATCTGCAGGTGATTGAGCCCGGCAAGGTGTGGGGGCCAAGGGGGATGATCAAAGGCGATACGCAGTTCCCACGACCTGACCCGGTAGAGGCCGATGCCACGGTACAGCCAGTGTGTAGCCCGATTTTCACTCAGGAGCAGGATGCCGTTCGGTTTGCCCATAGCCTGATGGGGGAGCGTGGCAACGTGCAGTACGGCTTTGTTCTTAAAAGTGATTTGAGCGAAGAGTATGTGGCGACCCATCCGGTGCCGAATGGGTACATGAGCCTGAAGCGGATATTCCCCTATTCGAACTCGACTTCATCCTACGTTTTGCCTGAGGGTTTTCATCTGTGTGCGATGTACCTGGGCGCGGCTAAAAAAACTCGCCTGCTGGAGGCAGATGCGGTTTATCAGGACTTCCTGTCACCCGGTGATATAGCTGTCGCGCTGGTGACGCTGTCGACGATCAAGGACCTGCGCTACCCGTTGGCACTCAACCCGCCGATCTATCTCTCAACGGCGTCCGGCGCCCTGTTAAGTTATGTGCCGAGCAGTATTTCAAAAGTGCTGGGGCTGGATATCTTTCGCGACGATGGCCGAGGGATGCTCGACAAGCTGGCGCGGTTGGAGCTCACCGCGGTGAGTTATATCCGCAAAGTCGCCGCCAGTGGTGAGCTGACTGTATTGAACGTCAGCGACGTGTGGCGCAATGTGGGCTCGGTGTCAGTGGTGTGGAATCCGTATGTGCAAGAGCAGGTCCTGATGAACACCATCCGCTACGCCTTGTCCCCGGTGTTTGCCTTTGCTGACGACGCCGCACGCTATGTGCATCGTCAGTTCAAAACCCCGCACACCTTTAACGTCTTGGGCGGTGTGTTGAGCCAATCCAATACCGATACCCATGTGGCCCTGGAGCCGGAGGTGAGCAGCAGCCTGTTTGCCAATGTGGCCGAGCAAGTGTTGAGGACTCACCGCAACAGACCCCAGGAGCGCTGGCAAGGCCCGACGTTTCCGTCTGGTTATCAGGTGCGGCGCCTGCACTTTTCCCGTGATATGAGGACCGTCAAGGCGGGCAGCGTGGGGGAAACGGCGCGTCTTAAAAATACCCCTTGGCCAACCGATCTCTGTTATGCCGAACGTGTGCAGGACGAACTGTCGGCCCATTTGCCCCGAACCACCGCCTACGCCAATGCGTATGTGTCCACCGATGATGGCGCGCTGTTGTTGTACCAAAGTGCCGGTAACACCCAAGCGACAGACACACTTTGTGGTCGCTCGTTCGGACTTTTGAGTACATCGCAGGCCTATTTTGAAGAGCGCTTGCATGCCACCAGCACCGGCAAGAGGACCGAGCAGATGCTTAAGGAGATCTCGGCATCGGGCAATCTGTATGTGTTGGTCACCAGTAAAACCTGGTCAGAATCCGGCCGCCTGTTTGACCCGGTGTTCGAGCCGATACCTGACGATGCGTTCGATTGGGCCGGTGCTCTGCCACCGTGGCGGTCAGGTCCGGAGCGTGATGAGCTGTGATGTTTCAGGGCAACTCGATAACTAAATAGCCCCTTGGCGTGCACCTTCAAGTGAAACATGGAAAGTGACCGTGCACTCGCCCGGTCATTTTCCAGACAAGGGTCCACATCATGATGAGTTCAGATAAAGAAGGTGGTCGGCAAAAGCGCCAATTGGCTAACCACAGTGTTCAATTGCCGGATCTGAGTCCTGCTTTTATAGCGCCGGACGACGCAGCGCGCTTTGCCCATGAATTGATTGGCGATCAGCGCGCCGTCGAATATGGCGGCATGATTTTAAAGGACGCCCAAGGGCGTTATTTTGCAACCCGGCCTGTGAGAGGAAAGACCAGCAACTTCGACCCCGGGCTTGTGGCTTCAAGTAATGCTGAAGGCCAGTTTGTTCATCCGCCGGGGTACACCTGCTATGCCTTTTACCATTCGCACCCCGCTGACTACGATCTGTTGAAAAAATTGTTCCATGACTGGAGCACGGCACAAATCACTACGACAGTGCAGTTTTTTTCGAGTATTGATATTGGCGTGAATCACTTGAACACCTACTTTGCCTCGGTGCACTATTTGTCGGCCGTCAATGGTGTGCTTCTGAAGTACGAGGCCAGTGGTTCTGCCCTTGAAGAGAAGTTGGCCATTCGCTTTTTCAATGATGCGCGCGAGCAAAGGCTGACGTTCGATTCGATTGACGGGTATATACGTGCAATCGCCTATGCGGGGACGTTGAATGTTATCCAGTCTTCTGAGGTCTGGGGCTGGAAAGTGGGGAAAGTAGACGGCACGTTCAAACTGTACAAACCGGGTAATACCCTTGATGTTGTCCCCGGTGCGTTGCTGCGACCGGCTTTCAGCCCTATTGCGACCTCGTTGAAAGCGTTGCTCAACTATGTGCGCAATCGCAGTGAACACGTTGTCGAAAGCCATTATGGGTTTGTGCTTGAGAACAGAGCTTCAGGGACGTTTATCGCCACTGAACCCATGCCTCTGACCAAGAAGACTATAGAGTTGCAAGCATCAGTCGATGTTTCGCTCTCGGCTTCAGTCTTTGCCAAGGCATTGGTGTTTTCTACGACCGCGCAAGGTGATGTTCTGCTGCCGCAAGGTTTTGAAATCGTTGGTGTGTATTGTGGCGAGAATCAACATCGGGCGCAAAGCAGCTTGCCGGCAGACGAATCCACAGTCTTCAAGCACTTTATTGACCCCATGTACATGGCGACAGGTATTACGGCGGCGCGTTCTGAGAGTCGGCTCAAGGATAATGAGAGTACCAGGGCGATACCTTTATACATTCTGGGCCGAGATGGCGCCGTTCTAGAGTACGTGTCTACGTTTTCGGCGGCGGAACAACAGTTTCTTAGCCCCACAAATGATCGGGGCTGGATCAGGATCGCTGGCGACCTGCGCCTGGGGTTTTATAAGTCAAGGCTCTATGTCAAGGAAATGGCCGCAGCCGGTGAATTGAGTGTGTTGTACACCAGCGATTTATGGAGCCGTGCGGGGCGTGTCACTGCGCAGTGGCAGCCCTATGAGCACTTTGCGCGCCGGTTGTTGAGCCCGTGCTTTATCAGTGCCGATGATGCCGCGTTGTATGTTCATGAGCGCATAGCGGGCCGGGACAAGAAGGTCTTGGGCGGTGTTATCTATCAGCGTGCCGACCAGCGCTTTGTCGTCACCGAGCCTTTGGCGGTCAGCACTGAAACCTTTGATATCAATACCGTTATACCGCCTGAAGTTCAGTCATTTGCACCACCAGGCTGCACCCCGGTGGCGATGTATCACACCCATCGCGTTTGGCCTTTGCAACTGTGGCGTTCAGCGCAAGAAGAACAGTTATACCGAAATATGCTGGAGCCTCATGAGGTCGGCGCAGCCATTAATGACCGTGGCAGGATCAGGACGCGCTATTTTTCGACACAAGAGGGCGCATTGCTCAAATATTCTCCCAGTGGTTCAAAGGATGAGCTGCGCATGTTGAGTCAGTTAACGCCTCTTCCAGCGGACGTGTGGAATGTACGCAAGAACTCGATTCAGCAGCGCTTGCGAGCCAACAAGCTCAAACCCAGCCAGTATATTTCCGGTATAGCCGCCACCGGCGCACTGGAAGTCATCAAGGGCAGCGCCTGTTGGGGCGCGCCGGGGGTGGTGGCTGCCCGATCGATGTTGCCACTGGCTGGCGATAGCTTAAATGAGGCTGTGCGAATACCTGCGTGCAGCCCGATTTTTACCCAAGAGCAGGATGCCGTTCGATATGCCCACGCTCAGCTAGGAGCACGTAAAGAGGTGCTATACGGCTTTGTATTGAAAAGCACTCAAGGTGAAGCCTATGTTGCGACGCAACCGCATACCGATACGTATTTGAGTCTGAGGAAGGTATTTGCTTACGACGCCATGACACAGCGTTACCAGTGGCCCGAAGGCTTTAGCGTCTGCGCGATGTACCTTGCGGCCCCGCAAGTGCCAGCCGTCCTGCTCGCTGATGCTGTTTATCAAGCGCTCATCTCGCCGCGTGACATAGCCACTGCGCTGGTCACGCTCTCGACCCTTGACGATCAAGCCTATCCCCAGAAGCTGAACCCGGCGCTGTATCTCGCGCCAGCAACAGGGGGGTTGTTGCGCTACTTGCCGGGCACCCTTTCAAGTTTGATTACGGCGGGGATTTTCCGCGATTCCGGTAACTGGATGATGGAGCAACTGACCACCCTGGGGCAGACCGCTGTGACCTACGCCCGCGAGCTGGCGCAGAGCGGCGAACTCACGGTGATCAAAACCTGTGCTGTGTGGGTCAACCCTGGCCCGGTGTTGGCGACATGGAAGCCCAGTGTCAGAGAACTGCTGGCGGAGCAAAACCACCCGCGGGTTATAGCGTTGGGCCCTGTTTACGCACATCCCGATGACGCCGCGCGGGCTGTGCATCGGCAACTTAAACGCCCTCACACCCTCAATACCATGGGGGCGACCTTGCACAACCTGAGTAGCGACAGTTGGGTGGCGCTGCAGCCAGAGGTGAGCAACGGCCTGCAGGCCAATGCCGCCGAGCTGATCGTAATCAGCCATCGGCACAAGACCAGTGAGGATCCGTTGCGACCGATTTTACCCGCCGGTTATTCGGTACGGCGCCTGCAGGTTGCGCGTGATGTCAGGCACGTCACTGCGCTAAGTGAGGCGGATAAAAAGCGTGTGCAGAACATGCCGTGGCCCGTGGACCTTTGCTATGCGTCGGTGGCCATGGAGCAATTGGCCAATCGCGCCGGTGACGAGCGCTACGAGGTCCATGTGTACGTGTCGACCAATGATGGTGCCCTGCTGCTGTACTCGGCAGGTGATGAAGCCCGGGAAGTCCAGATGTGCGGGCCGAAAAAAGCGTTTGAACGCACCGAGGCGGGCTATTTTGTCGAGAACGCCCAGCCGACATCGTTGCCCAAAACCTCCCGGCAAATACTCACTGAAATGGCCAAGGCCGGGCAACTGCGTGTGCTGGTCACCAGCCCGACATGGCCGGCTCTCGGTCTGTACCGCGACCCGTACTTTGAGCTTGAACCCGAAGGCGGCTTTGAGTGGACGACGCCCAGCCCCCTGCAACCCACCGTGACGCCCAAGCCGGGGGTGCTGCGCGATGAGCTTTAACGCTTGCGCATCAAGCCAATAAAGAACAATCCGCCGATGGCCGCTGTGGCCACGCCGATGGGCAGGTCTTCGGGGGCTATCAGGGTGCGGGCGGCGACGTCGACCCAGACCAGAAACACGCTGCCCAGCAGCGCTGAAATCGGCAGTAAACGCCGGTGTTCAGCGCCCACCAGACGCCGGGCGATATGCGGGATCATCAGACCGACAAAGCCGATGGAACCGCTGATGGCCACCAGCACGCCGGTCATCAGTGAGGCGATCAAGAACACCTTGAGTCGCACATTGCGCGCATTCAGGCCGAGGGTCACGGCGGTTTGCTCGCCGGCCATCAAGGCGTTCAGCGGGCGGGCCATGCCCAGCAGCAAAAACAGCCCTAGCAGCACCACGGCGCTGGGCACGGCCAGCAGTTCCCAGCGGGCCAGCCCGAGGCCGCCGAGCATCCAGAACAGTACGGCAGAACTGGCGCGGTGGTCACCCAAAAACAGCAGGGTGTTGGCCACTGCCATCATCACGAACGACACGGCCACGCCGCACAGCAGCAGGCGGTCGCTGTCCAGACGCCCCTGACGACTGGCGATGGCCAGTACCAGTAGCATGCTCAGCAGGGCGCCGATAAAGGCGGCAATGGGCAAGGTCAGCAGGCCGACGATTTCGCCCACGTGCAGCACCACAATCACCGCGCCCAACGTCGCGCCGCTGGTGACCCCGAGCAAGTGCGGATCAGCCAGCGGGTTGCGGGTCACGGCTTGCAACACCGCTCCGATCAACGCCAGGCCCGCCCCCACCAAGGCGCCGAGCAGCATGCGCGGCACGCGGATCAGCCACACGATGTGCTCCTGGCCAGCGCTCCAGCTCACCTCGCCGAGGCCAAACATTTTATTCAACAAAATGTGCCACACCACGTCGACCGGCACCCGCGCCGGGCCAAAGCCCAGCGACACCACGCATGACACCAGCAGCAGTGCGCCAAGGCTGATCAGTAACAGGGCGTAGCGGTTAGACATCATTGTGGGTGAAACCCTTTGGCCAGGGTTTCGATGGCCAGCACGTTGTCGATGCCCGGCGTGGCTTGCACGTAGGGGATGACGATAAAGCGTTTGTGCTTGATGGCGTCCACCGATTGCAGGGCCGGGTTGGGGTCGAGAAAGCGCTGTTTTTGCTCGGCGGTGACTTCGCTGTAGTCGACGATCACGATGACCTCGGGGTTGCGCTCGACCACGGTTTCCCAGTTAACGCGGGTCCAGCTGGCGTCGATGTCGCTGAGGATGTCATCGCCACCCGCGGCCTCTATCAGCGCGTGGGGGATGCCCAGCTTGCCCGAGGTCATGGCGCGGTCTTCGCCGCTGTCATACAGAAACACCCGGGGTTTTGACGCCGGAAGAGACTTTTGCACGTCGGCGATTTTGGCCTGCATCTGTGCGATCAATGCGTTGGCGCGGTCTTGCACGTCGAAGATTTTGCCGAGGTTGCGCAGGTCGTTGTAGGTGTCTTCCATGCTGGCGGGAGGGCGCTTCATCACAAACGCGCATGACTCGGTCAGCTCATACACGTTAATACCCAGCGGGGTGAGGGTGTGCGGCGTGAGATCACCCCCCACGCGCATGCCGTAATCCCAACCGGCGAAGAAGAAATCAACGTTGGCATTGAGCAGGGTTTCAACCGACGGGTACTTGCTGGCCAGCTCGGGCAGGCCGTCGAGAATGGCCTTCATCTCGGGCGTTACCGACTTCCAGCCACTGATGCCGCTGTACCCGGCCATGCGCGGCTTGAGGCCCAGGGCGAGCATCATTTGGGTCATGTTGATGTCGTGGCTGACCGCGTGTTTGGGCGCTTGCGTGAAGGTCACGTCACGGTTGCAGCTTTTAATCGTCAGCGGGTAGGTCGTGGCGTCGGCCTGGGCCAGTTGTGCGCCGAATAAAGCAGCCAGGCACAGGGCGAGACGGATCAGCTTCATGGTTGGGTTATCCAGGTAATGCGGGGGTAGCCGGACAGTGGATGGTCGTCGACCAGCGCGTCCACGCCGAAAACGTTGCGTAATAATTCAACGGTCAACACCTCGCGCGGCGTGCCGCTGGCGATGATCTTGCCGTGGTTGATCACGTACAGCCGATCACAAAACGCCGCCGCCAGATTAAGGTCGTGGATGCTGGCCAGGGTGCCGATGTTCAGGCGCTTGACCCGTTGCAGCAGCTCCAGCTGATAACGCGGGTCGAGGTGGTTGGTCGGCTCGTCGAGGATCAGCAGGTCAGGTTGCTGGGTCAGGGCGCGGGCCAGGATCACACGCTGTTTTTCCCCGCCCGAGAGGGTGGCGAAGGCGTGGTCTTCAAAGCCTTGCAGGCCGACGGATTCGAGGGCGTCTCTGGCCAGTTCGCGGTCGGCTTGGGTGTCGCCGTCAAACAGGCCTTTGTGCGGGGTACGGCCCATGGCGACCACTTCATCAACGGTCAGGCCAAAGGCGACAGGGAATTCTTGCAGCACCACGGCGATGCGCTGGGCGCACCAGCGTGGTGATTGTTGCCACAGGTTGTGCGGGCCGAGATGAACCTCGCCCGCTTCGGGTTTGCTGAAGCGATAAGCACAGCGCAACAGGCTGGTTTTACCGCTGCCGTTGGGCCCGATCAGCCCCACAAACTCACCGGCCGCCACGTGCAGGTTGGCATCACGCAGCTTGAACTGGTGATGACAATGGCCGTGGCCCAAGGGCGTCCAGGCGAGTTTGGTGAGGGTGAGCTGAGTCATGCATTTACCGGTCAATCCCGTAGGAGCGAGCTTGCTCGCGATCTTTTGATCTTTAAAAGATCGCGAGCAAGCTCGCTCCTACAGGTCATGTGTTGTGCTTAGAAGG